>DAONCJ010000664.1:0-2650 GCA_035401985.1 Burkholderiaceae bacterium
CGCTGCGCCACCGTGGCCACCCGCCGGACCCAGACCGCCAACCTGTTCCCCAGCCGGCCCTGAAGGCGCCGCCGGACTGCCCAGCCACTGCCCTGGACTGCCCGTCTCGCCTTCGCCCCCGGCCTGCATCGGAGGGCCACCCAGGGGGCCATGGCTGCCCGCTGCTTCCGCGCGGATTTCGGGCGGCAGGTCCTTGACGCCCACCGTCTGGCTGGGCGCCATCACGGTCAGCCAGTGGCAGACGTTCTCGAGCTGGCGCACGTTGCCCGGCCAGCCGAACAGGGCCAGCGCTCCGTTGGCTTCTTCGGTGAGGCGCTTCGGCTCGACCCCGAGTTCGCGCGCGCTGCGCTGCAGGAAATGCCGGGCCAGCAGAGGCACATCGTCGGTGCGCTCGCGCAGCGCCGGCAGCCGCAGCCGAATGACGTTCAGGCGATGGAACAGGTCCTCGCGAAACAGGCCCTTGCGCACCCGATCCTCGAGGTGCTGGTGGGTTGCCGCGATGACCCGCACATTGGCGCGAAGCGGCTGATGGCCGCCGACGCGATAGAACTGCCCATCGGCCAGCACCCGCAGCAGCCGGGTTTGCAGGTCCTGCGGCATGTCGCCGATCTCGTCCAGGAACAGCGTGCCGCCCTCGGCCTGCTCGAAGCGGCCGCGGCGCAACTGCTGGGCGCCGGTGAATGCGCCTCGCTCATGACCGAACAGCTCCGACTCGAGCAGATCGCGGGGAATCGCGGCGGTGTTCAGCGCCACGAAGGCCTGACCGGCGCGCGGACTGTGGTCGTGCAGCGCACGTGCGACCAGTTCCTTGCCGGTGCCCGATTCGCCGGTGATCAGCACCGTCACATGCGAGTGCGACAGGCGCCCGATCGCCCGGAACACCTCCTGCATCGCCGGCGCCTTGCCCAGGATCTCGAGGTCGCCCTCGACCACCTCGTCGACCGCCACGTCGGGCGCGCTTTCCTGCACCGCCCGACGGATCAGTTCAATCGCCTTGGGCAGATCGAAGGGCTTGGGCAGATATTCGAACGCGCCGCCCTGAAAGGCCGACACCGCACTTTCAAGGTCGGAGAAGGCCGTCATGATGATCACCGGCAGCGTGGGCCGGCGCTCCTTGACCTTCTGCAGCAGCTCGATGCCGCTTTCGCCGGGCATCCTTATATCGGATACCAGCACGCGCGGCACGCCATCCTCGAGCGCCCGAAGGCACTCTCGAGCGGAGGCGAATGCCCGCACCTCAAAACCTTCCCGCGATAGCGCTCGTTCAAGTACCCAGCGTATCGACTGGTCGTCGTCAACGATCCAAACCGAGTTCATGTGCCTGCTCTGACTTCCCGCCGCTGGCAGGCCTTCGCCTAGACCAGCGGCAGCAGAATCCGAAATTCCGTACGGCCCGGTCGGCTGTCGCACTCGATCACACCGCCGTGCTGCTGCACGAAGCTTTGTGCGAGCGACAGTCCCAAACCGCTGCCACCCTCACGGCCTGTCACCAGAGGAAAAAAGATCCTGTCACGGATCGACTCGGGAATACCAGGTCCGTAGTCAATCACATGCAAGTCCAATGCCAGGCGATGACGACGCTGGCCGATCGTGATCTGGCGGGCGATCCGGGTGCGCAGCACGATGCGCCCGACGCCGCCCAGAGCCTGTGCGGCATTGCGCACGATGTTCATCACCACCTGGATCATCTGCGCCTTGTCGCCGAGGAAATCGGGCAGGCTGGCGTCGTAGTCGCGATCGATCACCAGGGCCGGCCCGTACTCGGCCAGCACCACCGAGCGCACCCGCTCGAACACCTCGTGGATGTTCATCGGCGCGACCACCCGCGCATGGCGGTGCGGCTCGAGCAGCCGATCGACCAGCGCCTGCAGGCGGTCGGCTTCCTTGATGATCACCTGCGTGTACTCGCGCAGAAACGGCGACGGCAGTTCGCTTTCGAGCAGTTGCGCCGCCCCGCGCAGGCCGCCCAGCGGGTTCTTGATCTCATGGGCCAGATTGCGCACCAGTTCGCGATTGGCCTGCGCCGAATCGAGCAGCTTGGATTCGCGTTCGTGGCGCATCCGCTGCTCGATCGGGCGGAACTCGAGCAGCAGCGTGCCCAGCGGGCTGTCGAGCACCACGGCGGTGGAGGACAGCATCAGCGGATCGCGACCCGGACGCTCGAGAATCAGCTCCTGGTACTTCTGTCCGAAGGCGTTGTTGCCCGCCTCTTCGACCAGCGAGTCGATGACTGCGCCATTGGCGAACATGCGGGCGAAGCTGTGGCCCTGAAGGCTGCGCGAGGACAGCTCGAAGAGCTGCTCGGCCGACTGGTTGATGAAGACCGCGCGGCCCTGTGCATCGAGCACGACCACGCCGCTGGCGATCAGATCCAGCCCGGCGAGCAGCGATTCGGGCCGCTTGCGCCGCTCGCGACCCGGCTTGGCCAGGCGGTTGCTGGGCGGTCCGCCCGGAGGCGGCGCGGGGGCAGACACGGCCTTGCGGACGCTCAGAAGGCCTCGGCTTACTTCAGCGCGGACAGTTCCCGGCGGATCGTCGCCAGGTTGCCCTCGGTGCGCGCGATGTCTTCCTTCAGACGCTGCACGCGATCGAGGTACTTCTGATAGTTGCGCTCGTCGCCGCGACGTTCGGGTTCGCCGTTGTTGTATTC
>DAONCJ010000665.1:0-2645 GCA_035401985.1 Burkholderiaceae bacterium
TGAAGCCATCGAGTTGCGCTGCGCGCGCCACCGCCGCAACCTCGTCGTCGCTGGCCCCGGGCCGGCCATACGCGATGTTGTAACGCAGGCTGTCGTTGAACAGCACGGTGTCCTGGGGCACGATGCCGACCGCCTGGCGCAGGCTCGTCTGCGTGACCTCGCGAAGGTCCTGACCGTCGATCAGGATGCGCCCTGCCGTGACATCGTAGAAGCGGAACAGCAGCCGGCCGAGCGTCGATTTTCCCGCACCGCTGGGTCCGACCACCGCGGTCGTCGTGCCCGGCTCCATCGTGAAGCTCAGGTTGCGCAGAATCGGCCGCCGCGCATCGTAGTGGAACGAGACATCCTCGAAGCGCAGCTGTGGCCCGGCGCTGGCCCGCAGCGGTTGCGCGCCCGGCGAATCGGCGATTTCGCGATTGGCGTCCAACAGGCCGAACATGCGCTCCAGATCGGTCAGGCCCTGCTTGATCTCGCGGTACAGCACGCCCAGGAAATTGAGCGGCGCGTAGAGCTGGATCATGAAGGCGTTGACCAGCACCAGGTCGCCGATGGTCATCCGGCCCTCGGCCACGCCGACCGTGGCCCGCCAGACCATCAGCGTGACGGCCACCGCGATGATCAGCGACTGCCCGGTGTTCAGCAGCGACAGACTGGTCTGGCTCTTCAGCTTGGCCCGTTCATAGCGCTGCAGGGTTTCGTCGTAGCGGCGAGTCTCGAAGGACTCGTTGCTGAAGTACTTGACGGTCTCGTAGTTCAGCAGCGAATCGATGGCGCGCGTGTTGGCCTTCGAATCCAGCTCGTTCATCGAGCGGCGGAACTGCGTGCGCCACTCGGTGACCGAGATGGTGAACACGATGTACACGGACAGGGCGCCGATCGCGATGCCGGCAAACCAGCCTTCGTAATGCAGCAGCAGGTAGCCCAGCACCAGGCCGATCTCGACCAGGGTCGGCAGGATGCTGTAGAGCGTGTAGCTGACCAGCGAGGAGATCGCCCGGGTGCCGCGCTCGATGTCGCGGGTCAGGCCGCCGGTCTGGCGTTCGAGGTGGAAGCGAAGCGACAGCGCATGAAGGTGCTGGAACACCTGCAGCGCCACGCGGCGCACCGCCCGCTCGGTCACCTTGGCGAAGACCAGTTCGCGCAGTTCGGTGAACACGGTGTTCGACAGGCGCAGGGCGCCATAGGCCAGCACCAGCCCCAGCGGCACGACCAGCACCAGCTGCGCGGTACCGGCGCCGGGCATCAGCGAGTCGACGATGCGCTTGAGCAGCACCGGCACGCCGACGTTCGCGGCCTTGGCTGCGATCAGACAGAACAGGGCGATCATCACCCTGATCCGGTATTCCCACAGGTAGGGCAGAAGGGTGCGGATCGTCTGCCAGTCGGTGCGTGCCCGCGGGCTTCCGGGCGCTGCCGGCAGCGGCAGGTTTGATGCGTGTCTCATCCGGGGATGCTAACAGGCGTCACGCGGGCCGCACGCCGACCCCACGCGCGCGCGAATGCCATCGCGCGTACCATCGACCGGCGACCCACTCCCTGCCAGGACGAGCCCCGACCATGACCGCGATCCACGCCCCCGAGGGGCATGACCTGATGCTGCGGGTGGCGCCCATGCCCGCCGACGTGAATTCCAATGGGGACATCTTCGGCGGCTGGGTGATGGCGCAGGTCGACATCGCCGGCGGTATCGCGGCCGCACGCTGCGCGCGTGGCCGGGTGGCCACGGTGGCGGTCAACAGCTTTCATTTCCGCCAGCCGATCTCGATCGGCGACGTGGTGTCGCTCTACACGCGGATCGAAAAGACCGGCAGCACGTCGATCACCGTGCACGTCGAAGTGATCGCCGAGCGCCATCCCTGGGCGCCCGTGGTGGTCAAGGTCACCGAGGCGACACTCACGTATGTGGCAATCGACGACAAGGGCGCCAAGCGGCCGCTGTCGGCACAGTGACGCCCGAGGCTTCCTCGGGGCCTGGAGAATTCCCGCAAGGCCCATTGGCCCCCGGGCCGTTCGAGCCGCAGAGCGCGCGCTTCAGCCGGCGGGCCGTCGCAGCCGATCGGCAACGGCCTCGGCCAGCAGCTCGCCCCAGATCCGATGCCCCTCCGGGCCCGGGTGAAAGCCGTCGCTGGCCATCATGCCCTCGCCCGACAGGACCGGAATGGGCAGGTGATGCATCGATCGGTCGCGCGCCACCCAGCGTGCCAGCTCATGGTCGAGTTGCGCCGCCCGGGCGCCGAGATAAGCCCGCAGAGGGCTCGGCAAGGCTGGAAAGCGGTGCATCGGCGGCAGGCCAGACCAGTGCAGCGATGCCCGCGGCGCCAGCGCCCGCAGGGCGACGCGCAGCGCCTCGAGGTCCGCGAGCCAGCGTGCCCGGGAACGACGCGCCGTGGCGTCATTGACGCCGACCACGACCACCGCGGCATCGTAGCCCTGAGGCCTTCGCGGCTCCCGCAGCACGAGCTCGAGCACGCCTGCGGCGGTGAGCCCCGTCTGCGCGAGCAGCCGCCAGTGCACCGGACGCGCCAGGCGCGCGGCCAGAGCGCCGGGCAGCACGCCGGCCATCGCGTCGCTCAGTCGTTCGACGCCGACACCGGCGGCCGATGAGTCGCCGACGATGAGCAGCCGCAACGCATCGCCGCCCTCCC
>DAONCJ010000666.1:0-2644 GCA_035401985.1 Burkholderiaceae bacterium
CAACGCTGCCAACGCTGCCAACGCTGCCAACGCTGCCAACGCTGCCAACGCTGCCCCGGGGGCCTCGACTTGAAAGTCTTCCAAACACCGCGGCATGCGCTGCACGACCCGCAGTTCTTCCTGGTCCGCGGCGAGCGCCGAGCGGCTGCCGAGCAGCCGCAGCGGGCGCAGATCCTGCTCGACGCGGCCCGCGCGGCGGGACATGAAATCCTCGACACGCCCGATCAGGGTCTGGCCCCGATCGCCGAGGTCCACACCCCCGAATATCTCGATTACCTGCAGGTCGCTCACCGCGAGTGGAGCCGGCTGGATGGCGCCAGCGCCGAGGTGATTCCCAATGTGCATCCCGGGCGCCGGTCCGCGCATTACCCGACCAGCATCGTCGGGCGCGCCGGCTGGCATGCGGCCGATACCAGCTCGCCGATCGGTGCCGGCACCTGGGAGGCGGCCTATGCCACGGCCCAGGTGGCGGTGGCGGCGGCCGACCGGGTGGTGGCAGGTGAGCGCTATGCCTACGCCCTGTGCCGTCCGCCCGGTCATCACGCCTATGCCGACATGGCCGGTGGCTTCTGCTTCCTGAACAACACCGCCATCGCGGCGCGCCGGCTGCTGCGCCGGCATTCCCGGGTGGCGATTCTCGACATCGACGTGCACCACGGCAACGGCACGCAAGGCATCTTCTATCAGTCGCCCGAGGTGATGACCGTCTCGCTGCACGCCGACCCGCATGGCTTCTACCCGTTCTTCTGGGGACACGCCCATGAGCGCGGCGAGGGTGCGGGCGAAGGCTACAACCTGAACCTGCCTCTGCCGGTGGGCAGCACGGACGAGCCATGGCTGGCGGCCGGCGATGTGGCGATCGAGCGGATCGGCCGCTTCGCGCCGGGCGCGCTCGTGGTCGCTCTAGGTCTGGACGCCTCGGCCAGTGATCCGCTGCAGGGTCTGCGGATCAGCACGCCGGGGTTCGCGCGGATGGCGGCGCGGATCGCCGACATGGGCCTGCCGACCGTGTTCGTGCAGGAAGGCGGTTATCTGGGGCCGGAACTCGGCGAGAACCTCGTCGCCTTCCTGGGCGGCGTCGAACAGGGGGGCGGGCGATGACATTGACCGGCAAGGTGGCGGTGGTCACGGGAGCAGGATCCGGCATCGGCCGGGCGGTGGCGCTGATGATGGCGGCGCGCGGAGCGGTCGTGGCGGCGGTGGACATCGACGAGGCGAGTGCGCTGGAGACGGCGCGCCTCATCGGCGTGGCGGGGGGTGCTGCGGGCGGTGCTGCGTCTGGCGGCGCATCTGCCGGTGCGTCGGGCAGCGCAGGCGGCGCGGGCCGTGCCATCGGCCTGCGCGCCGACGTCAGCCGCGCCGAGGACATGGATGCGGCGGTCGATGCGGCGGTCGCACGCCTGGGGCCGCTGGACATCATGGTCAACAACGCCGGCATCCTCGATGGCTATTTCAATGTCGACGAGATGGACCTGGCGGTGTGGAAGCGGGTGATCGACATCGACCTGACCAGCGTCTTCCTGGGATGCAAGCGGGCGCTGCGCGAGATGCTGCCGCGCGGCCGTGGCCGCATCATCAACATGGCCTCGGTCGCGGGGCTGAACGGCACGGGCGGCGGCGCGGCCTACATCGCCGCCAAGCACGGCGTGGTCGGGCTGACCCGGCAGATGGCGGTGGTGTATTCCAACCGCGGCATCACGGTGAACTGCGTGTGCCCGGGTCCGATCCTCACCGGACTGCGTGCGCATTCCCAGGCACTGCTCGGGCCCGATGTGCCCGACATCAGCCAGCGGGGGGTGGCGGTCAGCGACGAGCAGGTTCGCGCGCTGATTCCGTCCGGCGCGCGCGGCAGCGTCGAGGATGTCGCTGGGTCGGTGTGCTTCCTGGCCTCGGACGACGCCGGCTACATCACCGGACACAGCCTGGTCGTCGATGGGGGCTGGCGGGCCAAGTAGGCGGCGCAGCCCGACGAAAGCGGCTCGGCGAGCGGGCGCTCGCGCCGAGGCCGCACCGCTGTCGCGTCTTCAGTCCTCGAAGCCGACGAAGCGCACGAAGCGCTCGTTCGGCTCGCGCTGCGAGCGCACCGCGTTGGCCGAGAAGTCCTCATTGGGATAGCCCATCGCGATGCAGGTCATGATCACTTCGTCGTCGGGAATGTTCGCGATTTCGCGCACGATGTCCGAGCGCATGATCCCCTGGCCGTTGACCACGGTGCCCAGGCCGCGGTCCCAGGCGGCCAGCACGATGCCGTAGCTCAGCGCGCCCAGGTCGAAGTGGCAGGTCGCGCCGGGGTCCAGAGAGCGGTCATAGGTCAGCACCAGCGACACCGGCGCGTCGAACTGCCGAAAGCCGCGCATCACCCAGTCCTGCCGTCGTTCCTTGTCGTCGCGCGCGATGTCCATCGCCTCGAACAGCTTCTTGGCGATGTCGACCTGGCGCTGGCGGTGCACGCCCTCGTAGGGGCCGTGGGTGTGGATGTCGCGCTTGGCCGACGCGCCGGCCAGCATCATCTCGGTGTTGCGCTGGCGAACGAGGTCCAGCGGCGCGCCCGTCAGCACATGCACATGCCAGGGCTGGCTGTTCATCGACGAGGGCGCGCCCTTGGCCACCTCGATGATCTCCTCGATCACCTTGCGGGGGACCG
>DAONCJ010000667.1:0-2644 GCA_035401985.1 Burkholderiaceae bacterium
TCCAGCCACTTGCCGACACCGACCACGAACAGTGCGCCGGCGATCGGGGCCATCGTATGCAGATAGGCGTGCTGTGCAATCCAGCCACTGATGGCCGGATCGCCGATCGCCATCTCGCCCGCCACCCAGCCCAGCAGGGCGGCGCCGCCGACGATGATGATGGGGAAGCGGTCCATCAGCTTGAGGATCAGTGTGCTGCCATAGATGATCAGCGGGATGCTGATGACCAGGCCCACCACCAGCAGCAGCACGTCGCCCTTGGCGGCAGCCGCCACGCCGATGACGTTGTCCAGGCTCATCACCAGGTCGGCGACAATGATGGTCTTGATGGCAGCCGCCAGATTGGAGTGGCCGGCCAGTTCGGCCTCGCCGTCGTCGCCCTTGAGCAGACCGATGCCGATCCACAGCAGCAGGGCAGCGCCCACCAGCTTGAGGTAGGGCTGGCTCAGCAGGTAGACCGCGAAGAAGGTCAGCACGATGCGCAATCCGATCGCGCCCATGCTGCCGAACAGGATGGCCTTCTTTTGCTGCTGCGGCGGCAGCGAGCGCGACGCCAGGGCGATGACCACGGCGTTGTCGCCGCTGAGCACGATGTTGATCAGGATGATCTGGGACAGAGCGAGCCAGAATTCTGGCGTCAGGAAAGCGGACATGCGGGGGTCTCCTCGAGGCGGTTGTCGTGGAACCGCGGGTGCGATTCCTCTCCCGATCGAGAATAGGCATGCCAGCTTACGGCGCTCTGCCGCCTTGCTTTCAAATGCTTGTCAGCTTGCTTTCATTCTGCTTACAGGGGCGCCATGGGGCGCAGCGCCGGCAAGCGGGAAAAACACGCTGAAGGTGTTGCCGATGCCGTCGACGTCTTCTTCCAGCGTGATACGCGCCCGGTGCAGCGCGGCGATTTCGCTGACGATGGCCAGCCCCAGTCCGCTGCCGTCGGCATGGCTGCCCAGCAGGCGATGGAAGCGCTCGAAGATGCGCTGGCGCTCCTCGATGGGGATCTTCTGGCTGTCGTCGCTGACCGAGAGCACGGCCTCACCGCCGGTGGAAATGCCCACCGCCACCGTGACCCGGCCGCTGTGGCGGCTGTAGCGCACCGCGTTGTCGACCAGGTTGTTGAGCAGCTCGCGCAGCCGGTCCGGTTCGCCGCGGATCAGCACCGGGTCGGGACTGGCCTCGAATCCCAGGTCGATGTCGCGTTTGAGGGCCTCCGGCACCCAGCGCATGGCCACGTCGACCGCCAGTGCATTCAGGTCGATCTGCTGCAGTTCGATTGCCTGTGCGGCGCCCGGTTCGTTGCGGGCCAGGGCGAGCAGCTGTGCGACCAGGCGCGACATCCGGTCGGCGCTCACGTACAGCTGGGCCAGGCAATGCTGGACCCGCGCAGCGTCGTTCTCGCGCAGCGCGATCTCGATCTGGGCCTTCAGGCCGCTGACGGGGGTCTTGAGCTGGTGGGCGGCGTCGGCGATGAACCGGTTCTGGAAATCCAGCGTGGCGCCCAGGCGCTGCATCAGCTCGTTGACCTCGTCGACCAGCGGACGCACCTCGCCGGGGACGTCACGCACGTCGATCGGGCTCAGGTCCAGATGCGAGCGGCTCGAGACCGCGGATTGCAGTCGCTTGAGCGGCAGCAGGCCCCGCGAGACGCCGAAATACACCACCGCACCCGCCAGCAGGATCAGCAGCAACTGCGGGATGAACACGCTGGCCAGGATTTCCCAAACCAGACGGCTGCGCTTGTTCAGCGTCTCGGCCACCTGGACCAGTACCGGGTCCTGCGCCTGTCCGCCGTCGAATGCCATCCAGGCGGCCACGACACGTACCGGCTTGCCGTGCACCACGGCCTCGTAGTAGGCCGGCTTGGCGGTGGCGGACAGTCCGCCGGGTGGTGTCGCGATCTCCGGGTCGCCGCCGACAAAGGCGCCGCCGGCCGCCGACACCTTGTAGCGGATCTCGTCATCCTGGTCGGTCAGCAATACCCGCTCGACGGCCGGCGAGATTTCCAGCTTCGGCCCCACGCCGTTGGGCCGCACGTGCAGCACCACTTCGCGGGCGATTTCCTGCAGCGAACGGTCATGCGCCAGGTTGGAGAAGCGCAGCGCGATCCAGTAGGACGCCGCGGTATCGAGCACCAGCAGCGCCATCAAAGGCCCCATCAGCCAGGCCAGCAGCTTGTGCTGCAGGCGTGGCTCAGCCGGGGCCACCTTCGCGCTCCATCAGGTAGCCCATGCCGCGCACCGTCCGGATGTCGCAACCCATGGGCTCGAGCTTCTTTCGGATGCGGTGCACGTAGACCTCGATTGCATTGGCCCCGACCTCGTCGCCCCAGCCATAGAGGTGGTTGACCATGTGCTCCTTGCTGACCACCCGGCCTTCGCGCATCAGCAGCAACTCCAGCACGGCGAATTCGCGGGCCGAGAGTTCCACAGGTGTCTCGTCGCAGTACAGCCGCCGTCCGACCGTGTCCAGCCGCAGCCGCCCGTGCACCAGAAAAGGCGTCGTGTTGGTGCTGCCGCGGCGCAGCAGTGCCCGTACCCGGGCTTCCAGTTCGGGCAGGTCGAAGGGCTTGGCCAGGTAGTCGTCGGCGCCCAGGTCCAGACCGCGGACCCGGTCGGCCAGCGTGTCGAAGGCGGTCAGCATCAGCACC
>DAONCJ010000668.1:0-2641 GCA_035401985.1 Burkholderiaceae bacterium
ATTGATCATGCGCTTGTTGACCGCATCCTGGAGCTTGCTCTTCTTGATGTACTCCCACATCTTCTTGACCACCTCGGTGCGCGGCAGCGGCTTGTCGCCGACGATGGAGGCCAGCGCGGCGCTCGGGGTCAGTGGCTTCATGAAGGCCGCATTGGGTTTGCGTGCGGGCTTCTTCGCAGCCTTCGCGGCGACTTTCTTGGCCGGCGCGGCGGCTTTCTTCGCGGGTGCTTTCGCCGGAGCCTTTGCAGGCGCCTTTGCCGCGGCTTTCTTGGCAGCAGGTTTCTTGGCCGCCGGGGCCTTCGCGGGTTTCTTGGCAGCGGGCTTCTTCGCGCCAGCCTTGGCAGTTGCCATGTGAATGCCTCCGTCAGTAGGTTGAGACGATCGCAGATTGTCTATGTATGACGGAGAAAGGAACCTGCCGTCACGCAGACGCAAGAATGACGCGTCTTACGCCTCTCGCCAATAGGCGAGAGGCAAATTTTCGTCGTCTGCGCAAGCGGTTGTTGTTTAGGAGACTCAGACGCTCTCTGTCTCGCGTTGCGCGCGTTTGCGATCGTGCTCCTTCAGGAAGCGCTTGCGCAGGCGGATGCTCTTGGGGGTGAGCTCGACGAGCTCGTCATCGGCGATGAATTCGACGGCCTTTTCAAGCGTCAGTTCGATCGGCGTGGTCAGCACGATGTGCTCGTCCTTGCCCGACGAGCGAACGTTCGTCAGCTTCTTTTCCTTGACCGGATTGACGACCAGATCGTTGTCCCGGGTGTGGATGCCGATGATCATCCCCTCGTACAGGGGATCCCCCGGCTTCACGAACATGCGGCCACGCTCCTGCAGTTTCCACAGCGCATAAGCGACCGCGCCACCGTCGTCCTGCGAGATCAGCACGCCGTTGCGACGATCCTCGATGTCGCCGGCCCACGGGCCGTAATCGTCGAACACGTGGCTCATGACCCCGGTGCCGCGGGTCAGGTTCTGGAACTCGTTGTGGAAACCGATCAGGCCGCGCGCCGGCACACGGTAGTCGAGGCGGGTACGTCCCTTGCCGTCGGACTCCATGTTCTGCAGCTCGGCCTTGCGCTGGCCGAGCGCTTCCATCACCGCACCCTGGTGATTGTCTTCGCAGTCCATCGTCAGCAGCTCATAGGGCTCCTGGCGCTCGCCGTCGACCATCCGAAGACGCGGCTTCGGGCGCGAGACAGCCATTTCATATCCCTCGCGGCGCATGTTCTCGAGCAGGATCGTGAGGTGCAGTTCACCCCGGCCGGACACGATGAAGGTGTCGCTGTCG
Organism: Burkholderiaceae bacterium; assembly: GCA_035401985.1. Lineage (GTDB taxonomy): Bacteria > Pseudomonadota > Gammaproteobacteria > Burkholderiales > Burkholderiaceae_E > Quisquiliibacterium. The sequence goes on from DAONCJ010000668.1 coordinate 1,286, forward strand.
GTCGGGAACTCGACGCGCAGCGCGACATTGCTCTTCAGTTCGCGCTCGAGGCGCTCGCGGATCTGGCGGCTCGTCACGTACTTGCCCTCGCGCCCGGCCATCGGCGACGCATTGACCAGAAACTCCATGGTCATCGTCGGCTCATCGACCGTGAGCATCGGGAAGGCCTGCGGCTGCTGGGTGTCGCACACGGTGCAGCCGATGTCGAGCTCGTCGATGCCGTTGATCGCGATGATGTCGCCGGCATGCGCCTCGTCGACGATGACCCGCTCGAGGCCCTTGAATCGCAGCACCTGGTTGACCTTGCCGGTGACCGGCTGGCGACCGGTGACTGCAGGATCGCCGTACATCACGGTGACGTTCTGCCCCGTGCGGACACGACCGCGCGCGATTCGTCCGATGCCGATCTTGCCGACGTAGCTCGAATAGTCGAGGGCCGAGATCTGGAACTGAAGCGCGCCTTCGATGTCGTCGGCACGGGCCGGCACGTGCGCGAGGACCGCGTCGAACAGCGGCGCCATCGTCAGGCCTTCGGAGGCCGACGCGCCTTCTGCCGGCAGGTCTTCCATGCGGGCCAGCGCAAACCCGTTGACCGCGGAGGCATAGACCACCGGAAAATCGAGCTGCTCTTCCGTGGCGCCGAGCTTCTCGAACAGATCGAAGGTCTGGCTCACCACCCAGTCGGGACGCGCACCGGGACGATCGATCTTGTTCACCACGACGATGGGATGCAGACCCAGCGCCAGCGCCTTGCGGGTCACGAAGCGCGTCTGGGGCATCGGGCCCTCGACCGCATCGACCAGCAGCAGCACGCCATCGACCATCGACAGAGCGCGCTCGACTTCGCCACCGAAGTCGGCGTGGCCCGGGGTGTCGACGATGTTGATCCGGGTGCCCTGGTATTCGACTGCGCAGTTCTTGGCCAGGATGGTGATGCCGCGCTCGCGCTCGAGGTCGTTGCTGTCCATCACGCGCTCGGTCATTTTTTCGTTGGCGCGGAACGTGCCCGACTGACGCAGCAGCTGATCGACCAGGGTGGTCTTGCCGTGGTCGACGTGCGCGATGATCGCGATGTTGCGGATCGGGGTGTTCATGAAAGGCTCGATTCGAAGAGAGGTTCGGTCAACAGAGGTATTGGTGTGGGTTCGGACACTGATCAGGCGGGCGGTTCAGGCGCCCTGCGCGATCAGCCTCAGCGGGGCCAGCAGCCCGTCGTCGTAGGTTCCGGTGCCGATCAGATCCGGGCCGGCATAGACGCGCACCCGCTGAGCCGCCGATGCGTCGGGCGTCTCGCACTGAGCAACGAGGCGCAGACGCTGGCCATGCAGGAAGCGGCGCGCGTGCGGCTCATCGAGC
>DAONCJ010000669.1:0-2631 GCA_035401985.1 Burkholderiaceae bacterium
CGGTGCCTCACTGGCCTTCGCGAGCGTGCTGCTGCTGACCACACGCTGGCTGTCACCGGTCGACGGTCGTGTCCGATCCCTGTTCCTGATGAGCACGGTGGCGGTGTTGACCCTGATGGTCGGCGGCCTGGCAGGCGGCTTCCGCGCGCCGTCGGATGCGCCGGGATGGATCGGTCTGGCGGTTCTGGCAACGCTGTATGCCAGCGCCATGACGGCCCTGTTCATCGTCCTGCCGAAGCTGGGTGCGGTCAACAATGCCGCGGTGCTCAATGTCGAGCCGATCGCGGCGCTTGGAATGGGCTGGCTGGTGCTCGGTCAGGCGATCGCTCCGATGCAGCTGCTCGGCGCGGCGCTCGTGGTCGGGGCCATCGTGATGCTGACGGCGGGCCGCGCCCGCTGAGCATTCATGCCGACCGCGCCTTGAATTGCACGAGCCGAAACGGCGATTCGTGATTCCGAACGGATCGGTGCCCGTCCAACGGCACAAGTCAGCTGTGGCAACATTGCGTCATGAAACTCAACCACGACGTCGTCACCACGCCACCCCGTCCCGCCGCCACAGTGATGCTGCTGCGCGATGCTGCCGACGGGCTCGAAGTCTTCATGGTGCGCCGTCATGGGCTGTCCGATGTGCTCGGCGGCGCCTATGTCTTTCCGGGCGGCAAGGTCGACCGCGAAGACGGCCTTCCCGAGTTGCTGGCGCGTGTCGATCGCCCCTTGCAGGACCTGCATGCGGCACTGGGCGAACCCGAGCTGCCCGCCGAGGCCGCCGCCTCGATGTACGTCGCGGCCCTGCGCGAAACCTTCGAGGAAGCCGGCCTGCTGCTCGCCACCGACGATCGTCCGCTGGACATCGCGCGCGCGCAGGCGCTGTCGCGCGAAGGCCTGGGATTCACCGAGCTGCTCGGGCACCTCGACATCCGCCTGGCCGTCGGCCGGCTGGTGCCCTGGACCCGCTGGATCACCCCGATCATTCCGTCGATCCAGGCCAAGCGCTTCGACACCCGCTTCTTCGCGGTGCACGTGGCCGGCGATGCGGTCGCCCGTCACGACGAGCGCGAAACCACCGAAAGCGAATGGTTGTCGCCGCGCACCGCGCTCGATCGTTACTGGTCGCGCGAGATCTCCCTCGCACCGCCTCAGATCATGACGCTGGCGCATCTGGCCCGCCATCGCGATGTCGCCAGCGCACTCGACGAAGCCCGCGGCCGCACGCCGCCGGTCATCCAGCCCGAACCGATGAATCTCGATGGTTTTCGGGTGGTGGCCTACCCGGGCGACGCCAGCCATCCGCTGCCCACCCGCGCCATTCCAGGCCCGTCCCGGCTGATCTTCCGTGAAGAGCGATTCGAGCCGGTCGATGGCTTCGATTCGCTGTTCGCCTGAGCCCATGTCCGCAGCACCGCTGATTGTCGGCCTGGGCGGCACGACCCGCATCGGCTCCACCACCGAACGCGCATTGCGCATCGCACTGTCGCGCGCCGAGGCGATGGGTGCTCGAACCCGCATTTTCACCAGCACCGATATGTACCTGCCGCATTTCGATCCCACCGCGACCGAACGCCTGCCGGCCGAGATCGCACTGATCGAGGCGCTGCGCGAAGCCGACGGCGTGATCATTGCCACGCCCAGCTATCACGGATCGTTGTCGGGCATGGTCAAGAACGCACTCGACTACACCGAGCACCTGCGCGGTGACGTCCGGCCATACCTCGAATCGCGCGCCGTCGGCTGCATCGTGTGCGCCGAGGGACCCCAGGCAATGGGCGCAACGCTCGCGGCACTGCGCGCGATCGTGCATGCGCTGCGCGGCTGGCCCACGCCCTATGGCGCGGTGATCAACACCGCGGGACCGGCCTTCGACTCCGGGCCGGCGGGACCCGATCCCGCGGTCCTGCAGCAGCTCGATCTGATGGCCTCGCAGGTGATCGGGTTCGCGCGCATGCAGCGCGCTCTGAGCGCCCAGACGGGCTGAGCGGACTGACCGGCCCCGGGTCGCGCCCGGACGTTCTGATTCCCGCCCAGCTCGCCTCTGCGCTGCACGAACCGCCCCTGCGATGACGATCCGAGCGACACGCCTGCCGTATGCCCACGGCATTCACGCCATCGATGCCGGCTACGTGCGGCCGATGCTCGCCGCCATCCACCTGGTGATCGAAGACGGCCAGGCCGCGCTGATCGACAGCGGCGTGAACGCCTCGGTGCCGGCGGTGCTGGCCGCGCTGGCTGAACTCGGCCTGCCCGCCGCCGCGGTCAAATGGGTGATGCTGACCCATGTTCATCTCGATCACGCCGGCGGAGCCGGACTGCTGCTCGAGCACCTGCCCGAAGCACGCCTCACCGTTCATCCCCGCGGGGCGCCGCACATGCGGGACCCGGCCCGACTGGTCGCGGGCACCATCGCCGTCTACGGCGAACAGGCGACGCGCGCCTTGTATGGCGACATTAGGGCCATCGACCCCGAGCGCATCCTCGAGACCCCCGATGGAACACGACTGACGCTCGGCGCTCGCGAGTTCGAGTTCATCGACACCCCGGGGCACGCCCGACACCATGTCTGCATCGTCGATCACGGCAGTCAGAGCGTGTTCACCGGCGACACCTTCGGACTGTCGTACCGCGAACTCGACG
>DAONCJ010000670.1:0-2630 GCA_035401985.1 Burkholderiaceae bacterium
ATGCCGTGCTGCAGCCCCACCCGGCGGCCGAACGCAGCAGCCTGTACCTGGTGGCCGAGGCCAGCGACTTTCTGCGCTTCAACCAGGCGCGGCTGCGCCAGGCCACGTCGGTGCACCAGGCCCATGCCACGCTGGCGGCCACCGCGTGCCTGTGCGCGGTGCTGGCGTACTGGTTCATGCAGCTGGCGGCGCCCAGCGCGCCGATCGCACCGGTATCCGCAGGGCCGGCCATTCGGGACCGGCCCGATCTCACCCAGGCCGGCCTGCTGTTCGGATCGCCGCTGCAGGCGCAGGCGGCTGCCGTGCCGGTGCTGGGCAATGTGCAGGTCATCGGGGTCGTCGCCGCTGGCCAGCGAGGCAGCGCCATCCTGATCGTCGACGGCAAGCCGGCCCGCTCCTTCGCGGTCGGCGAGCGCATCGGTCCGGGCCAGCGGGTGCGCACCGTGCGCCCGGATGCGGTGGTCATCGACGACAACGGCCGGATCGCCGAAGTGGCGGCCCCCCTGCCCACATCGACCGCCGTCCTCACTTCTGGCGCCGGCAAGGCCAGGACATCGACGGACCCCGCCCTGGCGTCGCCGGCAGCGCCGGGCTATCCCGGGTCGCTGCCCGGACAGGGCATGTCCGGGTCCCTTCCGGGGCAGGGCACGCCCAGTTCCTCCCTGCCCGCGCAGGCCATGCCCGGTGCCGGCATCGGCTCGCAGCCAGCGCCGCCGTATGCCGTTCCGCCTGCGGCGCCCGTGCCAGCGCCCCCGCTGCCCGGCTCTTACCCGATGCCTGGACAACCCGTTGCGCCGGCGAACAATCTCGTCAAGCCGGGCGCTCCGACCTCCTGAGCGCGGGGCTCGGCCGGCCGGTCCTGAAGCCCCGGTCGAAACCCGTCGCGTCGTGCGTGGCCCCTGCGCGAGGCCGGCGTCCACCCGCCCGACGTGAGGAGTTTCCTTCGAACTGCCCGGGCGCGGCGGCATAATGGCCCTTTGCCGAATCCCCGGAATCACTGTGTCAACCGCTCTCGCCCATCGCCTGCCGGCCCGAAAGTCTTTCCGCGAGACCCAGTTCGAGGTCCGTGAAGAAGCCATCCTCGACGCCACCCACAGGCTGCTGGCGGTCAAGGGCTACGAGCCCATGGCGATGGACGACATCGCCGCCGAGGTCGGCATTGCCAAGGGCAGTCTCTACAAGCACTTCGAATCCAAGGACGCGCTGGTCGCGGCGGTCATGATCCGGCTGCTCAAGCGGACGCGCGACGCACTGGCCGCATTGCCGGTCGATCTGTCCGCAGGTGAGCGCCTGGCCGGGCTGCTGCGCTGGACCCTGAACGAGCGGCTGGCCGGCGGAGTGCCGCACCTTCCGTCCACCAGTCAGGTGCTGCGCGACAGTCTGCTGGGCAACCGGCACTACGTCGACGAACTGCTGCAGCTGTCCGAGGACGTCAGCGTGCTGATCCGTGCCGCCAAGGCGGAAGGATCGCTGCGCGGCGACCTGGACGACGAATTCATTCTCTACACGTTCTACGCCCGCTCCTGCGACCCCACGCTCGACTTCCTGCGCCTGGGCGGCTCCATTCCCGATGCGCGAATCGTCGACCAGCTCGTCACTGCCTGTTTCGGCGGCATCGGGCCGGCGATCGCGGCGCCCGACAAGGCCGATTCATGACCCCTTATCTCGATCTGATGCGCCATGTGCTCGAACAAGGGGTGCACAAGGAAGACCGCACCGGCACCGGCACGCGCTCGGTCTTCGGCTGGCAGATGCGCTTCGATCTCGCCCGGGGCTTCCCCATGGTGACAACGAAAAAGCTGCATCTGCGCTCGATCGTCCACGAACTGCTCTGGTTCCTCTCCGGGGAGACCAACGTGCGCTACCTGCGCGAGCACGGCGTCACCATCTGGGACGAATGGGCCGATGACAAAGGTGAACTGGGCCCCGTCTATGGCTACCAGTGGCGCCACTGGCCGACACCGGACGGGCGAGAGATCGATCAGGTCAGCGACGTCATTGCCCGCATCCGCAAGGATCCCGACTCGCGCCGACTGATCGTCTCGGCCTGGAACGTGGCCGACCTGCCGCGCATGGCCCTGGCGCCGTGCCACGCGTTCTACCAGTTCTACGTCGCAGGCGGCCGGCTGTCCTGCCAGATGTACCAGCGCAGCGCGGACATCTTCCTGGGCGTGCCGTTCAACATCGCCTCGTATGCGCTGCTCACGCACATGGTGGCGCAGCAGTGCGACCTGGAAGTGGGCGACTTCATCTGGAGCGGTGGCGACTGCCATCTCTATCTGAATCACCTCGATCAGGCGCGCGAGCAGCTGTCGCGCACGCCCTACCCGCTTCCTCGGCTGGAAATCACGCGACGACCGCCCAGCCTGTTCGACTACCGGTTCGAGGATTTCGTGGTTTCGGATTACCAGTCGCACCCGCACATCAAGGCGCCGGTCGCGATCTGAGCCCCTTCGAGCCACCCCGCCGTTGGCGGGTGGCGGGTCGCATGACACACTGTTGAACAGTTTTCGGGTGGACACATCCGGACGGCCCCAGGTCTCATCGGGCGAGCAGTTGCCATGACGTTCTCATTTCCAGCCATTCTCCGCGCCGCCGCATCGAACCATCCTGCGATGCGGATCACGCGT
>DAONCJ010000671.1:0-2626 GCA_035401985.1 Burkholderiaceae bacterium
GCCCTTCGAAGGCCTCCAGGAACACCTCCAGCGCGTCGGGCGGAATGTAGAGGTCGGTCGGCAGCGAGAACAGGGGTTCTCCGTAGAGCCTCGCCACGGCCACATGGTCCACGACCTCGGGCATGTCGGGCACGGGGGCGCCGACGGGAAGCTGCGCGACCACAGCGTCAATCGGGTCGATCATGAATCGCTATTGCTTCAATAGCAGCAAGTGACCACTTGACGCTGGGAAAGGCAGAAAAACCTTCAGATCAGCCGTGCGTCTGGTAGACGTAGGGCGCCTGCGGCACGCGGGCTTCGTTGAAATCGGCCTGGGCCTCGCGGTCCTGCTTGCGGTCCCACAGCAGGGCGCGACCGGCGATCTGCTGTTCCAGCAGATTCGGCTTCTGCGCCCGCAGTTCCGTCAGGAACTGGGTGTACTCGGACTTGTAGTCGGGGCGGCGAAAGATGCGGGTCAGGGACATAAACTGTGGCCTTTGTGGCGGACACCCCGAGCGGGGCGATGCGCCATTTTACCGGGGAACCCATGAGCGGCAGATGTGCGAAGGTCAAGGGCGGGTTGTGGGCGCTTCTGGCGCTGCTGGCACTGGCCGGCTGTGATGCCCAGCGCATCAGTGAACTCGAAGAGGGTGTGGCCACCGAGGCCGATGTGCGGGCGAGGTTCGGCGCGCCAGAGACCGTCTGGGACGAGCCTGGTGGCAGTCGTGTCCTGGAATACAACCGCCAGCCGGCTGGCCAGCGAAATTACATGATCACGGTGGGCCCCGACGGCCGCATGACCGCCCTGCGCCAGGTGCTCACGCCGGCCAACTTTTCCAAAATTCACCCCGGCATGACGGGGGCGGAGGTGCGCAGGCGGCTCGGCCGGCCGGCGAAGACGACGCCGTACGAACTCAAGCGCGAAGTCCATGCCGACTGGCGTTACCTCGACGGACCCAACACGTCGATGGTGTTCACGGTGGTATTCGACCCGGATGACAAGGTACTGCGCACCCTGTCTGCGCCGGACCCCGAGGCGAACGAGAACCGGGGTGGGCGCTAGCCTTCAGTCGCGGTCGCTGCCCAGGGCGGCGGACAGACCGGCGGCCAGGTCAGGGCACTGATCGGCGGGCGGCACGGCATCGGTGAAGCCGCAACGGCGCGCCATGTCCAGCGGCTGGTGCATCAGGCCGCAGACGATCAGTCGTACTCCGCGCTTGCGGCAGGCCCGGTGCAAGCTCATCAGACTGTCGGCGCCGGATGAATCCACGTAGATCACGTTCTTGAGGTCAACGATCAGCGCCTCTGCGGGCAGCTGGTCCTCCAGCGCTTCAACCAGCTTGACCGCGCCGAAGAAGAGCGCACCGTACAGGCGGTGGGCCTGGACCTTGCCCTCCTGGCCGGCCAGGGCCGGCTGATCGGCGGCGGTCACCGCCTCGCTGCGCGAAAGGCTGGAGATGCGGTAGATGAAGGTGACGCAGGCCGCAATCAGGCCGGCCTCGACGGCGACCGTCAGGTCGAACACGACCGTCAGGAAGAACACCGCCAGCAGGGTGATGCGGTAGGGCATGCGGTAATGGCGCAGGTGCACGAATTCGCGCCACTCGCCCATGTTCCAGGCCACGAACATCAGGATGGCGGCCAGGCAGGCCAGCGGAATGTGCGACGCCAGCGGGGCCGCAACCAGAATCACGACCAGCAGCGTGGCCGCATGCACCATGCCGGCGACTGGGCTGGTGGCGCCGCTCTTGATGTTGGTCACGGTGCGCGCGATGGTTCCGGTGGCGGGCATACCGCCGAAGAAGGGCGTGACGAAATTGGCGATGCCCTGGGCCATGAGTTCCTGGTTGGGGTTGTGCCGATCGTCGATCATGCCGTCCGCAACGCGGGCGCACAGCAGCGACTCGATGGCGCCCAGCAAGGCCAGCGTCACCGTGGGAATCAGCAGGAACTTGGCCGATTCCCAGCTGAAGGCCGGCCAGGCGAACGACGGCAGGCCGGCCGGGATGCCGCCGAAGCGGCTGCCGATGGTGTCCACCTTGAGGTTCAGCAGCCACACGGCCAGCGTGGCCAGGACCAGGGCGACGATCGATCCCGGGATCGGCGTGAGCTTTCCCGTGAACTGGATGCCGCTGCCGATCTTGGGCATGAAGAACTGCCAGATGACGATGATGGCGAGTGAAGCCAGCGCGACGGCGAACGCGGCCGGATTGAAGGTATGCAGCGCCGAGCCCAGCGTGGACAGCATGCCGAAGAAATCGGCTGGCATGCTGGTCACCTGCAGGCCCAGAAAGTCCTTGACCTGCGACAGCGCAATCAGCACCGCGATGCCATTGGTGAACCCGATCACCACAGCAATCGGGATGAAGCGGATCAGCGTGCCGAGCTTGAACAGGCCCATCAGGAACAGCAGCACGCCCGACATCGCGGTCGCGATGATGAGGTTGGCCAGCCCGAAGCGCTCCACGATGCCATAGACGATGACGATGAAGGCGCCGGCCGGACCGCCGATCTGCACCGGGCTGCCACCGAGCAGCGAGATCAGCAAGCCGGCAATGATCGCAGTGAAGATGCCGGCCTCGGGCTTGAGCCCCGAGGCGATCGCGAAGGCCATGGCCAGCGGAAGCGCCACCACACCGACGGTCAG
>DAONCJ010000672.1:0-2624 GCA_035401985.1 Burkholderiaceae bacterium
GGCTGGCCCAGGGCGGCGCAGACGTGCACTTCGTCGCCCGGGGCGCGCACCTGCCGGCGATGCGCGAGCATGGCCTGAGCATCGAAGGGCCGCAGCCGCTGCATCTCACCAACGTCCATGCCACCGACAACCCGGCGACTATCGGCGAAGTCGATCTGGTGATGCTGTGCGTGAAGCTGTGGGACACCGAGGCGGCGGTCGCGCAGATCATGCCCCTGGTCGGCCCGGCCACCTGCATCGTGTCGTTCCAGAACGGCGTGCTGAAGGACCAGATGCTGCGCCGCGCCTTCGATGAATCACAGCTGATGGGCGGCGTCGGCTACATCGCGGCGACGATCGATCGGCCGGGCGTGATCCGTCAGACCGGGCCGATGCAGCGTCTGGTGTTCGGCGAATTCGACGGGTCGCTGTCAGCGCGCGGTCAGGCCTTTCTCGCGGCCTGCCAGGCCGGTGGCATCCAGGCCGAACTCTCGCCGAACATCGTCCGCGAGATCTGGCAGAAGTACGTGTTCCTGGTCGGACTGTCCGGGACCACCACCACGATCCGCAAACCGATCGGACCGATCCGCGAGAACCCGCAGACCCGCGCCCTGCTGCTCGACCTGATGCGCGAGGTGGTTGCGGTCGGCCGTGCACACGGCGTCGACCTGGCGTCCGACTATGCCGAGGTGCGACTGCAGCTGGCCGACAATGTGGCCTACGACATGACCTCGTCGATGCACCACGACCTCGAGCGCGGCAATCCGCTGGAAGTGCGCTGGCTGGCGGGCGGGGTGGTGGAACTGGGCGCGCTCAAGGGCGTGCCCACGCCGCTGAATCGCGCGATCGCCGCCATCCTGGCCCTGCATGCGAAGGGCAGCAGGGGCTGAGGGCGGCCCGATCGTCAGTCCAGCGTGATCTTCGCCTTGCGGATGATGTCGCCCAGGCGCTTTTCTTCGCTGGCCCGGTAGGCGGTCGCGGCCTGCGGGGTCGAATAGATCGCCGCAGCGCCACGATCGAAGAACGCCTTCTTCAGGTCGGCGCTTTCGAGCGCCTGCTTGGAGAACATCGACATCCGTTCGACCACGGCCGGCGGCAGGTTGGCGGGTCCGCACAGCGCGGCCCATGAGTTGATGTCGAAGCCGGGCAGGAACTCGGCAAGCGCCGGCATCTCGGGCACTACCGGACTGCGGACTGCGCTGGTGACGCCGAGACCCTTGACCTTGCCAGCCTTGAAATGGGGAAGCGCCCCCGGAATGTTGTCGAAGATCATCTGCACCTGGCCGCTGATCACGTCGATCATTGCCGGTCCGCCGCCGCGGTAGGGCACGTGCACCATGTCGACCTCGGCCAGGATCTTGAACAGTTCGCCGGAGATGTGCAGGGTGGTGCCCAAGCCCGACGAGGCGTAGCTGAACTTGCCGGGGCTGCGGCGCAGCAGCGCGATCAGTTCGGGGACCGTCGCCGCCGGCAGGCCGTTGAACGCGACCAGGAAGTTGGGCAGCGACCAGAGGTTCGTGACGAACGTGAAGTCCTTCGCGGCATCGAAGGGCAGCTTGCCGGCTTTCAGCGTGGGCGAGATGCCGTGCGAGGCCACGCTTCCCATGCCCACGGTATAGCCGTCGGGCGCGGCGCGCGCGATCGCGGCCACACCGATGTCCCCGCCGCCCCCGCCGATGTTCTCGACCACGAACTGCTGGCCGGTGATTTCGCTCATCTTGGCGCAATAGATGCGCGCCAGGATGTCGGTCGCACCGCCCGGCGGAAACGGATTGATGTACTTGACCGGTCGCGTGGGCCAGGCGGCCTGCGCGCGCGCTTCACTGCCGATGATCAGCGGCGCGCCGAGGATCGCGCCGACGCCGGCCAGGGCGGCGCGCCGGCTTTTCAGGGATGGCGCTAGCGGGGGCGCGTCATGCGTCGCGTCGGGGGCGGGCGCAGTGTCGGCGGCGGCAGGCGTGCAAATGGGGGTAGGGTGGGTCGTCATCGCGGTCTCCGTGGGTCGGCTATTGAACAGCGGCCGGCGAGGGCGCGCAACCGGAAACCTTTGCTGGACATTAGGTGTGTCACCCCTTTCGTCCCGCTTCAGCCTGGCTTGGCGATGCTCGGCCCGGCCTTGAGTGCGCTGCTCGAGGCGCGGCCCTGCCGGCGCGCGTACCAGCCGGGCCGCGAGGCCGCCGGGCGGGGACCGAATGCACGTTCGCATTGCGCCTCGATGTCCGCCAGCAGTTCGGCAAGGAAGGTCACGAACGCCTGCACCAGGGGATCGCGCCGGGCTTCGGGCCGATAGAGCGCGCTGTAGGGAGGCGCATCGTTGCTGGTCCAGTCGGGCATCACCGCCTGCAGGTCGCCGTTTTTCAGATGGGGCCAGACCGAAACATCCGAGAAGCGGCTCACGCCGTGGCCACCGAGCACCGCCTGAAGCGCGTAGTCGCGGCTCTCGCTGACCAGCCAGCCGCGAACGGCAACCTCTTCCATTTCGGTACCGCGCTGATGCCGCCACAGATCCAGCACGGTCCCTTCGGGCGAGCGGACGACAAGGCAGTGATGGTCCCGCAGATCCCTCGGGCGGGCAGGGATGCCGTGGCGGCGCCAGTAGTCGGGGGTGGCGCAGACAATCAGACGACCTTGCGCCAGCCGACGCT
>DAONCJ010000673.1:0-2621 GCA_035401985.1 Burkholderiaceae bacterium
CCGTGTAGACGTGGAACAGGTCGTGCTGCATCCGTCCCACGATCCGCCGGAAGGCGGGCAGGTAGCGGCCCAGCACCGACCACTGGTTCATTCGGCGCAGCACCCGGGTGATGCCGCGCGTCTGCTGAAGCAGTTCGAGGAACAGCGCGCGATTGGCGGGGTCGCGCCGGAATCCGGCGTCGATGCGGGTGCGGGCGTGCCAGATCGCGCGCAGCGTGGGCGCCGTCACGCCGGTGACTTCGGGATGCTTCTCGAGCATCAGGAAGGCGCGCAGGATCGCCGCGGGTTCGCGTTCGAACAGCGTCGGATCGATCACATCGAGCAGGCCGCGGTGATTCTGGAATTCGGAATCGATCGGCTCGGGCTCCGCACCGGGCTGCGGAAACAGCGCCACCTCGAGGTTCTGCAGCAGGATCGAGTTCATCTGGGTGACCGTCTTGGCGGCCCAGAAATAGCGCTGCATCAGTTCCTCGGAGGCCCGACGCGGATCGTCGGTCTGCAGCCCGAGGGCCGCGGCGACCTGCGCCTGCAGATCGAACACCAGCCGGTCCTCGCGGCGCCCCGCGACGATATGCAGCGTGGCGCGGATGGCCTGCAGCGAGCGTTCGTTGCGCACCAGCGCACGGGCTTCCTCCTCGGTGGCCAGTCCGCGCAGCGCCAGGTCGCGCCACTGATGGCCGAAGCCCGCCGCGCGCGCCGTCCACAGCACCACATGCAGGTCGCGCAGGCCGCCCGGGCTTTCCTTGGTGTTGGGCTCGAGACTGTAGGGCGTGTCCTCGAACTTCACGTGCCTCTGGCGCATCTCGAGCAGCTTGGCGCGAAAGAAGGCCGCGGCATCGCGCTGGGCGTCGAGTCGGGCGGGCAAGGCGTCGAAGCGGCTGCGTTCGCCGGCCAGCCAGCGCGCTTCGAGCACGCTGGTCTGAACGGTGATGTCGGTGGCGGCCTCGCTTGAGCACTCGTCCAGCGAGCGCACGCTGTGGCCGATCGACAGGCCGACGTCCCAGCAGCCGCCGACGAACGCCTCGACGGCGCCACCCAGTGCCGCTTCGCAGCCGCTGGCGGGAGTCAGGATCAGCAGATCGACGTCGGAGTGCGGATAGAGTTCGCCGCGTCCGTATCCGCCGACCGCGGCCAGCACAACCTCGGGCGGCAGTGCGGCCGCCCGCCACAGGTCGCGCGTGCAGGCGTCGGTCGCGGCCGTGAGGCGGGCAAGCAGGGGTCCGGGCTGGCGCCGGGCCCGAAACTGCGCGATCGCGGCCTCGCGCCGGGCCCGGAAGCTCTGGCGGATGGTGTGCAGGGTCGCCGCATCGATCGTGACAGGGCCGCCGGCGTCCGGCTCGCCCGGGCCGGTCTGCGCTGGCGAGCCCGCACTGTCAGGCGGCTGAACCGCGCCGCCCGCGCCGACGTCATGGGTGTGGGCGGCGGACGGCGGGCGGTCGGTCTGGCTCATCGCGCTCGCCTGGTCAGGCGCTGCGCGCCAGTGCCTGCGGACGCGCCGGCATGCCTTCGGAGACGGTCAGCACCTCGTGTCCCGTGTCGGTCACGAGCACCGTGTGCTCCCACTGCGCCGACAGGCTGTGGTCCTTGGTGACGATGGTCCAGCCATCGGCCAGTTCGCGGATTTCGCGGCGCCCGGCGTTGACCATGGGCTCGATCGTGAAGATCATGCCGGACTCGATCCGGTCGCCGGTGGCCGGACGCCCGTAGTGCAGGATCTGCGGTTCTTCATGGAACCGGCGGCCGATGCCGTGGCCGCAGAACTCGCGCACGATTGAAAAGCCTGCAGCCTCGGCATGGCGCTGGATGGCATAGCCGATGTCGCCGATCGTCGCTCCGGGACGCACCTGGTCGATGCCGATCCACATGCATTCGTGCGTGATCTCGCACAGGCGCCGGGCGGCGATGGACGGTTCGCCTGCGATGAACATGCGGCTGGTGTCGCCGTGAAAACCGTCCTTGATGACGGTGATGTCCAGATTGACGATGTCGCCGTTCTTCAGGACCTTCTCGCCGGGGATGCCGTGACAGACCTGGTGATTGACCGACGTGCAGATGGATTTCGGGTAGGGCTTGTAGCCGGGCGGCGCATAGTTGAGCGGTGCCGGGATGGTTCCCTGCACGTCGACCATGTACTCGTGGCACAGCCGGTCGAGTTCGCCGGTGGAGATGCCGGGCTTGACGAAAGGGGTGATGTAGTCGAGCACTTCAGCCGCCAGACGGCCGGCCACGCGCATCGACGCGATCTCTTCGGGTGTTTTGAGGGTGATTGCCATGCTATGATTATAGGTTAGCCCGGTGCAGAACGCTTCGCTTGCCATCAGCAAGTGGCTAAGCGAATCAGCCGCCCCGGGCTGAATCCGCGCGCAGCCCCGTACAGGGTCCTTGCAGTCGCACCGGTTCGGGCCATGGCCCGGGCGGCGCAACTGGGGGCAGGGTCAGGGGTCGGTCGAGCACCATGGCAAGCCGCCGTGATGCCAGCCGCCCCGAATGACCACGGAACTGCGTCAGTCCAAACCCTGACAGGAAGTCTTTCAATGTCCGTCACCATGCGTGAAATGCTGGAAGCGGGTGTCCATTTCGGCCACCAGACCCGCTTCTGGAACCCCAAGATGGCTCCGTAT
>DAONCJ010000674.1:0-2618 GCA_035401985.1 Burkholderiaceae bacterium
CGTGCGGCCGCCTCTCGCGCTCGATGTGCTGGCAAGCCCGTGGCCCGCGGGACTGGGCGACTTCGAGGCCGTGTACTGCGCCAATATGCTGCACATCTCTCCTTGGGAAACCACGCCGGCGTTGATGCGCGGCGCGGCCGACCATCTTGTGCCCGATGGCCTGCTGGTGCTGTATGGGCCCTATCTGATCGAAGGCGAGCCGACCGCGCCCGGCAATCTGGCCTTCGATGCCGATCTGCGCTCGCGGCACCCGGCCTGGGGCTTGCGATGGCTCCATGACGTCACCCGCGAAGCCCAGAAGGCCGGTTTCGTGGCGCGGGCCAATCTGGCGATGCCGGCCAACAACCGGCTGCTGGTGTTCCAGCACCGGGCGCAAGCCGACGCGGCTTGACCGCCGCCCCATGACCGCCGCCCGCTTTCCAATCCCGATGCCGCGGAAGCCGTCGTTGTGTCGAAGCTGACGACGGCCATTGTGGCTGTCGTCGCGCTGCTGGGACTGGGCTGGGCCGAGTTCCTCAGCGGGGCGGAGGTCAGGCTGCTGCCCCTGTACTTCATTCCGCTGCTGTTCGCGAGCTGGCGGCTGGGACCCATCGGGGCGGCGCTGATCGCCCTCGTGGCATGGGCCGCGTCGATCGCCGTGCCTGCGGTCCAGGGCGTCCAGTATGCCAACCCCCTGACCTGGCTGGTCAATGCAGGCACCGAAGGTGCAGCCTTCTTCGCGGTCGCCTTTCTCGTCGGCAAGATGCACGAGATCGTCGAACGCGAGCGCCTGCTCGGACGCTCGGATGCCCTGACCGGACTGGCCAACCGCCGGACCTTCGTCGAACGGGCCGCCAGCGAACTGGACCGCAGCCGGCGCCACGTGCGCCCCGTGTGTCTGGCCTTCATCGACCTCGACAATTTCAAGCGGGTCAACGACACCCACGGGCATCACCGGGGCGACGAAGTGCTCAAGGCTTGTGCGCGGCTGATCGCCGGCAACGTGCGCTCCAGCGATATCGTCGCGCGGCTGGGCGGCGACGAGTTCGTCGTGCTGCTGCCCGAGACCGACGCCGACAGCGCGCAGGCGCTGCTCGAGCGCATGCGGATGGCGATCGCGCGCTCCCCGGACATCATTTCGGTCGGCGTCACACCGAGCATCGGCCTGGTGTTCGAAAACCCGATCACATCCGACATCGAGACCCTGCTGCGCAAGGCGGACGGGCTGATGTACGAGGCCAAGCGCGACGGCAAGAACACCGTCCGGACCCGCACTGATGCGCTCGGGCGCCTGCAGGTCACCGCCACGATGTCCGCAGGCGACAAGGTCGACGAAGCGTCCTGACCAAAAAAAACCGCCCGAAGGCGGTCTGACGGGCGCTTGGCCGATCACTTGGCCAGCGGCGGCACCACGAGATAGTCGGTGACCTTGGTCCAGCGGCCGTTCTGGATCTGCGACATCCGGCTCTGGTCGTTGCCCAGACGGAAGTTCGTCTTGAACTGCAGCGGGGGCGAGCCGAACATGTCGCTGGGGAACTTGGTCGTTTCCATGGCCTTGATCATGGTGTCGGTGGTCAGATTCGTGCCGGCCACTCGGGCGGCAATGGCGAAGGTGTCGATGATCAGATACCCATAGGCCGAGAACACCGTCGGATCTTCACTGAACTTGGTCTTGTACTTGTTCGACCAGAAGCGGACCTTCTCGTCGGCGGTGTCGGTGTAGGGCTGTGCCGCGGTGTGCATCGCGTACAGACCGTCCATCGCCTTGCCGCCCAGCTTGTGGATCAGGTCGGTGTACGAGGCGCTGGAGCCGAAGAAGTCGGGCGAGAAGCCAGTTTTGCGCGCCTCGCCGATGGTGCCGATGGTCTCGCGGATGATCGTGCCCAGAACCACCAGATCGCAGCCGGCCGCTTTCATCCGCGCGACCTGCGACGAGAAGTCGGTGGAGCCGCGCTTGAAGGTGGTCTTCTCGACCATCGTCTTGCCCATCCCCTTGAGCGCGTCGTCCGCGCCGCGCGCCACTTCAAGTCCGAACTCGTCGTCCTGATAAATGATGCAGGGCTTGGCGTAGTTCTTCTTCTTCATCAGCTCGGGCAGGCCGGCGCGCATCTGGTCGAAGTAGGTCGCGGCGAACGAGAACTTGAGCCGATGGAACGGCTCGTACATCTCGCGGGCGGCCGTGACCGGCAGGAAGTTGATGATGTTCTTCTCGAACTGGATCGGCATCGAGGCGTTGTTGTGCGCGGTGCCGGTGTGGCCCGCCACGATGAATACCTTGTCCTGGTTGACCAGCTTCTGGGCCGCCAGCACCGCCTTCTTGGGGTCGTAGGCGTCATCCTCGACCATCAGCTTGACCTTGCGGCCGTTGATGCCGCCCTGCTCGTTGATCTCGTCGACGCGCAGCTGCATGCCGTTGCGGGTCTGCTTGCCAAAGGCCGCGATCGGCCCCGACAGGTCGAGGATCGAGCCGACAAGGATCTCGGTCTTGGTCACGCCCTGCTGCTGGGCCTGTGCGGTGCCTGCGGCAACGGCAAGCGCAATGGCGCTCAGTCCGAGGCCGGTCATCTTCATCAGTGTCATGGTTGTCTCCTGTCTTGATTCGATCAGTCTTGATACATGCTCTCGATCATCCCGGCGTA
>DAONCJ010000675.1:0-2618 GCA_035401985.1 Burkholderiaceae bacterium
CGCGATCCGGTCGGCCATCGTCGCCATCTCGCGGTAGGTGAAGCGCCGCGGCTCATTGCCGTCGGCCCGGAACGCGGCAAGCGCGGGCTTGTCGGGACAGCGGGCGAGGCACTCGTTCAGATAGTCGTTGATCGTCCGGTCATGCCACAGCTTGCGTTCAATCATCGGGGCACGTCGGGGTGCCAGCAGAACCGCATCGAATTCCATCGGGTGTCTCCTCCGAAGGGTGTGAGGCGGGCGCCCGTTGCGACGGGCTGCCACGCCGGCTGTCCGGTCAGGACCGGGGAACGACGCCGGTGACGGCGTTCAATGCGACACCGCCGCGCGGCCGGCCCGGTCGCGGGCGACGATGGTCTTCATGATCTGTGCCGTCCCGTCGCCGATCTGAAAGCCCAGCACATCGCGCAGGCGCTGCTCGAGCGGCCCGCGGTCGTAGCCGCCATGACCATGCATCAGCAGGCACTGGTGAATGGCGTCATAGGCAAGCTTGGGACCCCACCACTTGCACATCGCCGCCTGCGCGGTGTGCGGCGCCCCCCGGTCCTTCAGCCACAGCGTCTGCAGGCAGAGCAGGCGCGCGCCTTCGATCTGGGTGTCGAATTCGGCCAGCGGATGGGACACCCCCTGGAAGGCGGCGAGCGGCTTGCCGAAGGCTTCGCGCTGCGTCACGTAGTCCCAGGTTTCCTCCAGACTGATCCGGGCCACCGCCAGGACCTGCAGACCGATCAGGGCGCGCGAATAGTCGAAGCCCTGCATCACCTGGACGAAGCCCCGGCTCTCGTCGCCCAGCAGATGGCTGGCCGGCACCCGGACGTTCTCGAAGAAGATCGAGCCGCGGCCGATCGCCCGCTGGCCATGGCAGTCGAAACGTCCGCGCGTGATGCCCGGAAGGTCGGTCGGGACCAGGATGGCGGACACGCCGTGGGCGCCGGACTCGACCGTGCCGGTGCGCGCGAACACCACCACCGCGTCGGCCTGATCGGCGGCCGAGATGGAGGTCTTCTCGCCGTTCAGCACGTAGTGGTCGCCGCTGCGCTCCATGCGCAGGCGCAGGCTCGCGGCATCCGAGCCGCCGCGCGGTTCGGTGAGTGCGATCGCCAGCAGCGCCTCGCCGGCCGTCAGGCGCGCGAGCCAGGGCGCGGCCACGTCGGGCCGGCCATGCTGGGCGAGGATCTGGCCGTTCAGCGAGGCGAGCAGATTGATGTACGACAGGCTGAGGTCGGCGCGCGCGATCTCTTCGTGGATCACGCCGGCCGCCAGACAGCCCAGCCCCTGGCCGCCGAAGGCTTCTGGCAGCTCGGGCGCGATGAAGCCGAGCTGGCCCATTTCACGCATCAGCGTGCGGTCCAGCACCCGGGTGTCGTCACGCTCCAGGAAGCCGGGGGCCACCCGACCGCTGGCGAACCGGCGTGCGTGCTCGGCCAGCGTGGCGAGGTCTTCGTCGATATAGGGGTTCATCCGTTCGCCTGTCGCGCACGCTGGGGGAAGATTTGCAGCACGCGGCTCAACCGGCCATCGTCAGGCCGCCGGAGACGCTCAGCACCTGGCCGGTGATGAAGGCCGCGTCGTCGCTGGCAAAGAAGGTGATCGCACCCGGCAGGTCGTCCGGCTGACCAATGCGCCCCAGCGGGATCGAGCGCTGAAAGGCCGCCACCAGCTTCTCGGGGTTGGCGGCGCCTTCCTTGAAGTCGGCGAACAGCGCGGTGTCGGTGGGGCCGGGGCAGACGACATTGACGGTGATGCCATGGCGCGAGTGTTCGCGTGCAATGGTCTTGGAGAAAGCCACGATGCCGCCCTTGCAGGCGGCATAGACGGCCTCGCCCGACGAACCGACGCGCGCCGCGTCGGAGGCCACATTGACGATGCGCCCGGCGCGCCGCTCGATCATGCCGGGCAGCACCGCGTGGTGCATGTGCATCGGGCCGAGCAGGTTGATCGCGATCAGCCGGTCCCATTCGGCCGGCTCGGTCCTGGTGAAGGGCTTGAAGATGTCCCAGCCGGCGTTGTTGACCAGCACATGCACGGGGCCGAGTTCGCGTTCGGTGGTGGCGACGGCCGCATCGACGCTGGCCCGATCGGTGATGTCGCAGCCGATGGCCAGCGCTCGCCCGCCCTGCGCGGTAATGGCCGCCGCAATCGCTTGCGCGGACTCGAAATTGCGGTCGAGCACCGCCACCCGGGCTCCCAGTTCTGCGAATCGCCGGCAGCTCGCCCCGCCGATGCCGCCGCCGCCGCCGGTGACGATCACTGTCTTGTCGTTAAGTCCGCGCATGGAATGCTCCTCTGGAAAGGGTCGGGCACGCGCCGCCTGGCGCAGGGACCCGCAGATCCCGCTCGTGCCGATGGAATCGATACGTCAGCATATACGTCAACGGGTACCGAACACCCGGTGCGCCTGCATCGCCAGACCCGCCACCACGCTGCCGTAGGCATCGCCCATCACCACGGGCAGTCCCGGCAGCGTGGACCGGATGACCGCCTGAACCAGCGGCGAGCGGGCCGAGCCACCGGTGACATAGATCAGCTCGGGCTGCGCACCGGCCAGCCGCACCGCGTCGCGCATCAGGCGCTCGATGCCCAGCAGCAGCGGCCGGATCGCGCCGGCGAGCTGGCCCTGG
>DAONCJ010000676.1:0-2604 GCA_035401985.1 Burkholderiaceae bacterium
CGTCCCGGTTCGGCGAACTGTTCACCCACCTGCTCGACAACGATGCGCCGCTGGTGTTTCACTGCACCGCCGGCAAGGACCGCACCGGCTTCGCCGCCGCGCTGATCCTTCTGGCGCTGGGCGTCGGCCGGCCGGTGGTGATGGACGACTTTCTGCTCACCAATTCACTGTATCGGCGCGCCGGCCCCAGGCTGCAGACCGACGTTCCGCTGGAGGTGATGGAGGTGATCTGGAAGGTGCGCGGTGAGTTTCTCGATGCGGCCCTGCATGTGGTGGACGCGGACTACGGTGGGGTCGACAACTATCTCGCGCGCATCGGCGTGCGCGAGTCGCAGCGTCGGCGACTGGCCGAGTTGTACCTGCAGGCTTGAGGCCGGCCGAAGGCGCCTCGCCAGGCTGCCCAGGCAGCGCCCCGCGTCGAAGGCGGCGCGTGACCACGGGTCAGTCTCGAAGCGGCCCGAGTTGACGATGGATCAGGGCGCCGATCAGCGCGCCCAGAACCTGCGCCGCGACAAACGCGGACGCGCTGGCCGGTGAGATACCGGCGAAGCTGTCGCTGAACATCCGCCCGAATACCGCAGCGGGGTTGGCAAACGAGGTCGACGCGGTAAACCAGTACGCCGCGCCGATGTAGCAGGCCACGGCCGCCGCGACACGGCTGGTCGGCACACGCAGGATGACGAGCATCAGACCAGCTGTGGCGACCACTTCAGCGATCCAGAGTCCGTTGCCACTGCGCAGCCTGGTGGAAAACTGGAAGATGCCGAGATCGAACATCGCGTTCGCCAGCCAGGCGCCCAGAAGCGCCCCCGCCAGTTGCATCAGCACGTAAGGCAGCACCAGGGGCCACGCCAGCTGGCCGCGCAAGGCCAGCACCAGCGAAACCGCCGGATTGAAGTGGGCTCCGCTCACCGGCCCCAACACCTCGATCAGCACATACAGGCCGCCGATTGTCGCCAGCGTATTGGCGAGCAGAGCGACCCCGACATTGCCGCCGCTGAGTCTCTCGGCCATGATCCCTGAGCCGATGACGATCGACAGCAGCGCCATCGTGCCCAGCAATTCGGCCAGCAGCTTGTGGGAAACCTTGCGCATCAGTCAGGCCCGTGCGATCGATGTCCGGACAGCCTGCCGGGCGTGAAGGATCCTCGCACAGGAGGCCATGGTTCAGCGCTTGCCGATGGCGGTGATCTCGTGCTGGATCGCAATCGCGGACAAGGCGGCCAGAGGCAGCGAAAGCATCAGTTCGATTCGACGCTTCATCGTGGTGAACGTGTCGAGAAATGCCTTTTCCTTGACCGCATCCGACCCCTCGACCGCGGCAGGATCGGGCATTCCCCAATGGGCCGTCATGGGCTGACCCGGCCATAAGGGGCAGGCTTCTCCGGCGGCCTGATCGCAGACGGTGAACACAAAGTCCATGACAGGCGCACCGGGTCGTGCGAACTCGTCCCAGGCCTTGCTTCGAAAGCCATCGGTCGGAATCTCGAATTGCGCGAGTGTCTTGAGCGCCAATGGATGGACTGCCCCATTAGGATGACTGCCCGCCGAAAACGCCTTGAATCCCCTCGCTTTGCCAAGCTCGTTGAGCAGCCCCTCGGCGATGATCGAGCGCGCCGAATTGCCCGTGCACAGGAAGAGCACGTGGTGAGTGTTTGCCGTCATGTCGAGATCACTTCGCCAAGGTGACACAGGCCGCGCAAAGTCTGCATCGGAGTCAATCGTTGACCGGATTCTTCCAATATTCCATGACAATAGAATGACAACGTGGCAACTCCGCTCAGTCACGCAGGCAAGAGCGCGCAGGTGCCGATTGAGCCGCACAATGCCGGCTGTCCCGCCTGTTCAGGAGATCCTTGTGAAGACCGTCAAGTTCGGCCGCACCGGCCTCGAAGTTTCCCGTCTGTGCCTGGGCTGCATGAGCTACGGCGTGCCCGAGCGCGGCAATCACCCGTGGTCGCTTCCTGAGGACCAGAGCCGGCCCTTCATCCAGCGGGCGCTGGAACTCGGCATCAACTTCTTCGACACCGCCAATGTGTACTCCGACGGCACCAGCGAGGAGATCGTCGGCCGGGCGCTGAAGGACTTCGCGCGGCGCGAGGAGGTGGTGATCGCCACCAAGGTGCACGGCCGCATGCACAAGGGCCCCAATGGCGCAGGCCTGTCGCGCAAGGTCATCATGACCGAGATCGACGCCAGCCTGCGCCGGCTGGGCACCGACTACATCGACCTCTATCAGATTCATCGGCTGGACCACGGCACGCCGATCGAGGAGACGCTGGAAGCGATGCACGATGTGGTGAAGGCCGGCAAGGCGCGCTACATCGGAGCCTCGTCGATGTACGCCTGGCAGTTCGCCAAGGCGCTGGCGATCAGCGAACGCCATGGCTGGACCCGCTTTGTGTCGATGCAGAACTACCTGAACCTGCTGTACCGCGAGGAAGAGCGCGAGATGCTGCCGCTGTGCCGCGATCAGGGCATCGCCGTCATCCCATGGAGCCCGATGGCGCGCGGGCGCCTGACCCGCGACTGGGATCAATCGACCGCGCGGCTGGAGACCGACGAGTTCGGCCGCTCGCTGTATGCCCGGACTGGCGAGGCCGA
>DAONCJ010000677.1:0-2597 GCA_035401985.1 Burkholderiaceae bacterium
TGCGCAATCGCAATCGGCACTGCCAAGCCACGTAAACTCATCCGATGGAACCGGGACACTCGCAGTGGCTGAGCCTCGCGGTGGCGCTGGGCTGCGGTCTGCTGATCGGCATCGAGCGCGAGCGGCGCAAGGGCAGCGGCAGTTCGCGCGCGCAGGCCGGAGTGCGCACCTTCAGCATCGCGGCGCTGGCCGGTGCGCTGGCGCAGTCACTGGAGCAGCCGCTGCTGGTTGCCGCCGGCGCACTGTTCGTGATCAGCCTGAGCGTTGTCCACTATGCACGCACGCGGGCCCGCGACCCGGGCGTCACCACAGAGCTTGCGCTGCTGGTCACCTTCCTGCTCGGTGCGACCGCAGCCCATGATCCGGCGCTGGCCGGCGGCGCGGCCGCCGTCGTGGCGATCCTGCTGGCTGCCCGCAGCCGGCTGCACCGGTTCGCGACCGAAGCGCTCAGCGAAAGCGAGCTGCGCGACGGCCTGATCCTCGCCGGCGCCGCGCTGGTCGTGCTGCCGCTGATGCCCGACCGGCCGATTGCCTGGCTGGCGATGACGAATCCCCGAACATTGTGGCGGCTGATGGTCCTGCTGCTGGCCTTGCAGGCGCTGGGTTATCTCGCCTTGCGGGCGCTGGGCGCGCGGGTCGGACTGGCCCTCTCGGGCCTGGCTGCCGGCTTCGTTTCGAGCACCGCCACCTTTGCCGCGATGGGCGCACAGGCGCGAGCGGCACCGGATCTGGCGCGGGCCTGCGCCGGCGGCGCGCTGTTCTCGAACTTGGCCACGGTCGCGCAGCTTGCACTGGTGACGGCCACCGTGTCTGCGCCCACGCTGGCGTCGCTGTGGCCGGTACTGCTGGCCACCGGGCTGGCGGCGGCAGCGGGCGCCCTGGTCACTGCATTCCGCGCCTCGGCGGGCGACCCGAAGTCACCGCCCCCGAGCCGCATGTTCGATCTGCAGCGCTCGGCCGCGTTTGTCGCGCTGCTGGGCGGCCTGACTGCGGCGCTGGCCTGGACGGCCGATCGCTTCGGCGCCTCAGCGGCGCTGGCGGGCGCGACACTCGCGGGGTTCGTCGATGTCCATGCGTCGGTGGCGTCGGTGTCCGCGATGGTCGAGCGCGCGAGCCTGAGCCCCGCACAGGCCGGCCTGCCGATCCTTTGCGCATTCACCGCCAACACGGCGAGCAAGCTCGCCGCCGCCTGGTTCAGCGGCGGAGGCGGCTTCGCACTGCGGGTGCTCCCCGGCCTGGCCGGTCTGCTGGTGGCGCTGTGGGGGAGCTGGCTGCTGATCTGAGCCGATGGTCGTGCTCAGAGGACCTGGCAGGCCTCTTCGAAGCTCAGGCGCGGCAGCCTGCCGAAGGTCTTGGAGGGATCGATGGTGCCCAGCGTGCACAGGAAGTTGGAGCGCAGCCGGCCGTCGGGGAAGAATGCCTCGTCGACCTTGGCATTGTTGAAGCCCGACATCGGCCCGCAATCCAGACCCACGGCGCGCGCCGCCAGAATGAAGTAGCCGCCCTGCATCGAGCCATTGCGAAAGGCGCTGATCTCGCGTGCCGCCTTGTTCGCGTCGCCTTCGAACCACGACTTTGCCGTCTGGTTGTGCGGAAAGACGGTCGGCAGATGCTCGTGGAACTGCGTGTCGTAGGCCACGATCGCGCACACCGGCGCTGCCAGCGTCTTGTCCAGATTCCCTGCGGACAGCGCCGGACGCAGCCGCTCCTTGGCCGCCTGGCTGCGCAGGAAAACCAGTCGCGCGGGCTGCCCGTTGGCCGCCGTCGGCGCCATCTTCATCAGGTCGTACAAGGCGCGCAGCTGGTCGTCCGAGACCGGCTTGTCGAGGAAGCCATTGGCCGTACGGGCGTTGCGGAACAGCGCATCGGCGGCGCGATCATCGATCATGGAAGGGAACCTTTCGAGAGAAATGCAGGCAGATTGCGCTGCGACCGGGCAGGCCTCAGGCCGGCGCCAGGACGAAATCGTAACCGACGGTGGAGAACGGCCGGTCCAGGCGGCCGCCATCGGGGGTCGGCCCGGCAGGGTGCGCGGTGAAATCGACCACCAGCGAGTCCTTCACGCCGAACACGGCATCGGACGACAGGTAGGGGTCGCCCGACACGAAGACGTGCGTGACCAGGGTGGCGCAGCCCGGGTAGGCGATCATCGTGTGGATGTGCGCCGGACGGTACGGATGCCGGCCCATGCGCAGCAGCAGGTCGCCGACCGGACCGTCCGTGGGCACCGGATAGCTGACCGGCTGCAAGGTGCGAAACCCGTAGCGGCCGCTGGCGTCGGTGGTGAAGCGGGCGCGGCACTGCATGGGCCCGCCGGGCACCTGGACATCGTAAAGGCCCGCCTCGCCATCGGACTGCCAGACGTCGATCGTCGCACCGGCCAGCGGTCTGCCGGCCACATCGGTGACGGTGCCCGACATGAAGCAGGGCGTTCCCGCCGCCGTGCCCGAGATGTCCGCCCACATCGGCAGCTGAGGCGCCCCCTCGACGAAGAACGGACCGAACACCGTGCTCTCGGTGGCGCCAGCCGGGCGCCGATGATTGACCGCATCGACCAGCATCGACACGCCCAGGGTGTCCGAGAGCAGGATGAACTC
>DAONCJ010000678.1:0-2590 GCA_035401985.1 Burkholderiaceae bacterium
CACCCTGTTGTCGCCGGGTCAGTATTCGCCCGAGCCCGCGGCGCCGGGCGCCAGGTTGTCGAACTTCGTCAGCGGCTTCAGGAAGGTGAGCTTGACCGTGCCGACGGGCCCGTTGCGCTGCTTGCCGATGATGATCTCGGCAATGCCCGGCTCCTTGCACTGGTCCTTGGTGTAGTACTCGTCGCGGTAGATGAACATGATCACGTCCGCGTCCTGCTCGATGGCGCCCGATTCGCGCAGGTCGGACATCATCGGCCGCTTGTCGGTGCGGGTCTCGACCGAGCGGTTCAGCTGCGACAGCGCGATCACCGGGCAGTTCAACTCCTTGGCCAGCGCCTTCAGCGAGCGCGAGATCTCGGAGATCTCGGTCGCGCGGTTCTCGCCGGAACTCGCCGAGCTCATCAGCTGCAGGTAATCGATGATGATCAGCCCGAGCTGTCCGCATTGGCGCGACAGCCGCCGCGAGCGGGCGCGCAGCTCGAGCGAGTTCAGCGCGGGCGTTTCGTCGATGAACAGCTGCGCATCCTGCATCTTCTGGATCGAGTTGGTCAGACGCGGCCAGTCGTCATCGACGAGCCTGCCGGTGCGCAGACGCTGCTGGTCGAGCCGGCCGACCGAACACACCATGCGCAGCGCCAGCTGCGTCGCTCCCATCTCCATCGAAAACACCGCCACCGGCAGGCCCTGGTCGACCGCGACGTGCTCGCCGATGTTCAGGCTGAAGGCGGTGTTGTGGGTGACGCAGTAATCGCTGGTGAGGTACAGACGCGAGGGGTGCGAGACCGCGATGCAGCGGGTGTCGGCGACTCCGGCCGGCTCGATCGACACCAGCACCGGCCGGCGCACCGGCGCTGGGTGCGCGCCGTCGTGCACCCAGGGCTGAAGCTGCGGCAAGGCGGGCAGACTGATCGTCAGGGCGATCGGGGCATCGGGAGCATCGGAGGCATCCGGCGCGGCCTCGACCGGCTGCGCCCGGCACCAGCCGCCCAGCGAGCGCACCAGCTCGGTCAGGTCGCGGGCCAGCGCCGCACCCGGCACTCGAAGGCGCAACAGGCCGTTGCCGGGGAGATCGCCGGTCGAGCCCAGCAGCCCGCTCAGCAGATCGATCCGCGCGGCACGACGGGCGTCCAGGAAGCACCGCGGCAGGTGCAGCTGCGCGGGCGGCGAGGCCCACAATCCAAGCGTCTCCAAGGCGTCGCAGACGGCATCGAAGGCCTCGGCCTGTCCCGGCGCTTCGAGGCGCGGGGCGTGCATCGCCGGCTGGCATCCCAGCCGCAGCGCTCGATGACTCACCAGCGCGCGCAGCGCCAGCGACCAGCGCGCCGCCGCGTCGCCGGCGCTGCCGGCTGCGGCCAGCACCGAACGCAGCAGGGCCCCGAGCACGAAGGGCTCCAGCGGCAGCGGATCGTCGTGACCGAAGCGGCCGTCCGGCATGTCGATGCTCAGGCGATGCCGGAAATGAGGTTTCGCCAGGGCGGCGAGCAGCGCTGCCGTGTCCATCACCCTGGGCCGCGCCCAGGCCCGGTGGCCGACCCGCCACAGGTGCTCGGCACAGGCCAGCGCGCTGCGGCCATCGGAAAACACCAGGCGGTACACCGGTCGCCGGCCTTGCGGATAGACACCGGTCACGCGCGACGGCTGGCCGTCGACCGACGCCAGCGCATCGCCAACCCGCAGCTGGCCGATCGTCGTCCAGCCGTCGGGTGTGCGCACCGGCGCATCGTCGGGCTGTGCCTTGCCCATCGAAGGCCGACCAGCCACGATCACCAGATCGCCTGCCTGCAGCCCCGAAGTCATGCGGTCGAGGTCGGCAAATCCGGTCGGCACGCCGGTGACGTCGCTGCTCGCGCCGCGGCTGTACAACTCATCGACCCGCTCGACCACCTTGCCCAGCAGGTCCTGCAGGTTCTGGAAGCCGGCGGTGCCGCGCGAGCCGTCCTCGGAGATCTGGAAGATCTTCGACTCCGCCTCGTCGAGCATCTGGCGCGTGTCCTTGCCCTGCGGGTTGAGCGCCTGCGTGGCGATTTCGTCCGACGTGGTGATCAGCTGGCGCAGGATCGCCCGGTCGCGGACGATCTCGCCGTAGCGCCGGATGTTGGCCGCCGACGGCGTCTCCTGGGCCAGAGTGTTCAGATAGGACAGGCCGCCGACCTCGTCGGCCTTGCCGACCGACTTCAGCGCCTCGTACACCGTCACGACGTCGGCCGGATGGCTGCGCTCGATGAGCCGCGCAATCTGCTGCCAGATCAGGCGATGGTCATAGCGATAGAAATCCTCGTCGCGAAGCAGGTCAGCAACGCGGTCGAACGCCTGGTTGTCCAGCAGCAGGCCGCCAAGCACCGACTGTTCGGCCTCGATCGAATGCGGCGGCACGCGCAGCGCGGCCACTTCGCGGTCGGGCGGCGGATTGCCGGAGGTCTCGAAACGTTGGCTTTCGCTGCTCATGGGGGGCGGGGCTTTGGAGAGAATCGACAGCGACCGGTCCTCATCTTAGCGAGGGGCCGATCGTGCCTGCTGAAGGGGCGGGTCGCGAACGAGACGATGGCGCAGGCGGCGAGCCAGCGGGGGTCGGCTGCGGGCCGGCCAATGA
>DAONCJ010000679.1:0-2586 GCA_035401985.1 Burkholderiaceae bacterium
GTCGGGATCTCGGGCGCCAGATCGGTGCGTGCCACGCTCATCGGACCGAAGTTGCGGAATGGCGCGCCGCCCTTGGTCGCCTGCAGCGCCTCGCCGATGTTCACTGCCGCCACGTCGATCTGCTTGCCCAGCGTGGCCGCACGGACGTCGGCGGCACCCTTGAAGGGCACGTGGTTCATCTTCACGCCGGCGATCTTCTCGAACATCAGCATCGCGAGATGATCGTCTGAGCCCACCCCGGTGGTGCCCACGGTGACCTGGCCCGGTTTGCTGCGTGCGTATGCCGCCAGCTGATCGAGCGTGGTGATCGGGCTGCTCGACAGCACCGAGAAATTGCTCGGGTCGTCGACCACATTGCCGATCAGATCGAAGCTTTCCCAGGTGAAGCTGGACTTGCGTTCGATCGGGATGGTGACGAGGTTGGGCGTGTTGATGAAGCCGATGGTGTAGCCGTCGGGCGGTGCGGCCGCCAGGGCGGCGAAGCCGATGGCGCCACCGGCTCCGGTGCGGTTCTCGATCACGATCCGCGCGCCGCCACCGAGATATTTCTCGATGAAGGGCGCGATCGCGCGCGCGGTCACATCCGTGGCGCCGCCAGCCGAGTAGGCGACGATCATCCGTATCGGGCGCTCGGGATAGGCGGCCTGGGCCGCGCTGTGGACCAGGGTCATCCCGGCAATGGCCAGGGGCCCGATGGCGGTCAGGATCTTCTTGAACATGGGTGTGCCTCCGTGCAGATGTCGAGGCCGGCTGTTCCGGCTCTGAGTTTATGAAAGTGGCGGGATGGTGATGCGGGCGGGTCAGATGGCGACGGGCCGGCCGAGGATCTTCGCAAAGCGCGCCGCATACGCGGGCCAGACCTCCGGATTGACCAGCCGCGGCGGGCGCTTGCCGGCCAGCAGGCTGACGATCTGCTCCGCTGAAATGACGGCCATGTTGCGGCGCGCTTCGGTAGTCACACCGGCCGTGTGGTAAGTGGCGACCACGGTCGGGCATTGCAGCAGCGGATGGTCCAGCGGCGGGGGCTCCTGGTCCCACACATCGAGTCCCGCCCCCGACAGATGGCCGCTGGCCAGCGCGTCGGCCAGCGCCCGTTCGTCGTGAATGCCGCCACGCGCCGTGCTGACGAAGATCGCGCCGCGCTTCATGCGGGCATAGGCGCTGGCATCGATCATCTTCATCGTGCTGGCGTCGCGCGGGCAATGCAGCGAGACCACGTCCGACTGCGCCAGCAGTTCGTTCAGACCGACGGCCCGCGCGCCGCGCCGGGCGATCTCGTCGGCCGGCACAAACGGATCGGTGGCCAGAACTGTCATGCCGAAGGCCGCCCCGAGCGCTGCCACGCGCCGGCCGGTGTGGCCGATGCCTACCACGCCGAGCGTCTTGCCGGCGAGTTCTCGTCCGGTGAGGTCCTCGCGGGTGAAGCCGCGGTCCGTGCGCAGCCGGCGGTCGCTTTCCGTGATGCGTCGGGCGACCGACAGAATCAGCCCGAGCGCCAGTTCGGCAACCGACACCGCATTGCCGCCGGCCTGGTTCACGACCGCGACCCCGGCCCGCGTGCAGGCAGGAACGTCGATCGGGTCGTAGCCGGCGCCATAGGAAGATGCGCACAGCAGCTGCGGGCAATGCGACAGCAGCGCTTCGCCGACATGGCAGTACTTCGGCAGTTCATCCTTTGCGGCCGACACATGAAACACGTGCGTGTCGGCAAGGGCCGCCCAGGCGGCCTCGGCGCTCGCGGGCACCGCCAGTACGCGAAGGTCGATGTCGGTCTCGCGCCGAACGCCTTCGTCGAACGCTGCGTCGACCCATGAGGTGAAGCGCGTGACCCGCTTGATGGGCGCGCTCATGCCGGCAGCACGCCCTTGGCGCGCAGGGCCTGGTCGATCCAGGCGTCGTTGTGCGTTCCATTGGCGATCGCGGCCAGCGTCGCCGTCTCGTCGGCGAGCTTCTTGCGCGACGCGGCAGCCAGCGCTTCGGCGTGGGCCGGCGAGATGAACAGCACGCCGTCGTCGTCACCGACCACGATGTCGCCCGGGTTCACGACGTCGCCGTCGATGCTGACCTGCACATTGATCTCGCCCGGGCCGTCCTTGAACGGGCCGCGGTGGGTGACGCCGCGCGAGTAGCAGGGGAAGTCGTCATCGCGGAAGCTGCCACTGTCGCGGATGGCGCCGTCGATCACCGCGCCGGCCAGGCCGCGCGCCTTCGCGACGTTCTTCATGATGTCGCCGATCAGCGCGCGATCGATAGTGCCGCCGCCGTCGACGACCAGCACATCGCCAGGCCGCGCCACCTGCAGCGCCTTGTGGATCATCAGATTGTCGCCACTGCGCACCCGCACGGTCAGCGCCGTGCCGAGCAGCGCGATGCCGGGCCGATGACGGGGGCGCAAGTGCAGGCTGCCCGACAGCCGGCTCATGTTGTCGCTGATGATCGAGGCAGGCAGACCTTCGAACAGGGCGACGAGGCTGGGACTGGTGTGGATGCGCGGAAGGATCCGGAAGCCGAGGGTGGTCACGCTGGGCGACTCCGATAAGAAGGGGAGGAACATTATGATGCGCCGATCAGGGGGCATCCAACCCT
>DAONCJ010000680.1:0-2582 GCA_035401985.1 Burkholderiaceae bacterium
CAGACGCATGGGCAGTGGGAGGTGTGAGGCAGCGGGGCAGCGGGGCAGTGGGTGAAATGATTCTATAGCGAACGCATATGAAAGTACCGATGTGTTCGAAGTCGAATGAATTTGATCAAATGTGTGCGTTATCATTCGTTTTCTGCGCAAAGCCCTCGCTTCGCAGCAACCGGTGCCGCCATCCGTGTCTGTCATCCCCGATCCGCTCCCCGGTTGCCCGCCGAACGCACCGGCCCAGTGCGACCTGCTGGTCGTGGGCGGCGGCATCAACGGCGCCAGCATTGCCCGCGACGCTGCCGGCCGGGGCCTGTCGGTGGTGCTGTGCGAGCGCGACGACCTCGCCTCCCACACGTCCTCGGCATCGACCAAGCTGATCCATGGTGGCTTGCGCTACCTCGAGCATTACGAATTCGCGCTGGTGCGCAAGGCGCTGATCGAGCGCGAAGTGCTGCTGCGCAGCGCGCCGCACATCATGTGGCCGCTGCGCTTCGTGATGCCGCACGACCCGTCGATGCGCCCGGCCTGGCTCATCCGGGCGGGTCTGCTGCTCTATGACCATCTGGCGCGGCGCAGGGTGCTGCCCGGATCGGCCGGCATCGATCTGCGCCGCCATGTCGCCGGGGCGCCGCTGCAAACAAGGTTCACGCGCGGGTTCGTCTATTCCGATGGCTGGGTCGACGATGCAAGGCTGGTGGTCCTGAACGCACGCGACGCCGCCGACCGCGGGGCTCAGGTGCTCACCCGGACCGCCTGTGTCGACGCGCGACGCGGGGGCGATGGCTGGCTGGCAACTCTTCAGCGCGGCGACGGCAGTACTGTCCAGGTGAGCGCACGGGCACTGGTCAACGCGGCGGGGCCGTGGGCGGCCAGCTTCCTCGAAGGACAGGCCCATCAGCCCGCACGCCATGGACTGCGCCTGATCAAGGGCAGCCATATCGTCGTGCCGCGGCTGTTCGAGCACGACCACGCCTACATCTTCCAGAGTCCCGACGGGCGGATCGTCTTTGCGATTCCGTTCGAGGGGCGCTTCACGCTGATCGGCACCACCGATGTCGAGCACCATGGCGATCCGGGGTCGGTCGGCATCGAGGCGGGCGAGATCGACTACCTGTGCGGGCTGATCAGCCGCTACTTCCGACAGTCAGTCAGCCCCGCCGATGTGGTGTGGCAGTACAGCGGCGTGCGCCCTCTGCTCGACGACGAGTCGGGCGATCCGTCGGCCGTCACCCGCGACTACGCGCTCGAGCTCGATCGGGCGGGCGCGCCGCTGCTGTCGGTCTGGGGCGGCAAAATCACCACCTCGCGCAAGCTGGCCGAAGAGGCGGTCGATGCGCTGCTGCCGGCGCTCGGGCTGCAACGAGATGCCTGGACGGGCAGCGCCCTGCTCCCCGGAGGCGACCTGTCGGCGGTGATCGGCCCGGCCAGTCGGCCGGACCTCGATTTCGAGCGCTTCGTCCGGCTGTCCGGCGAACGGCGCCCCTGGCTTCCCGCCACGCTGCTGCACCGGTGGGCGCGCGCCTACGGTTCGCGCATCGAGCGACTGCTCGAGGGTGTCGAGTCCATGGCTCAGCTGGGTGAAGCGGTCGCCCCGGGCCTGCATGAGCGCGAGATCGATTTCCTGCGTCGCGAGGAATGGGTTCAGTCGGCGCAGGATCTGCTCTGGCGACGCAGCAAGCTTGGGCTGCATCTGACAGACGAACAGCGCGCCGCGGTCGAACGATTCATGGCGGGCCGGCCCGCCTGATCCTGACGAGAGGCTATCCGCGCAAGCCCAGCACGTCCTGCATGTCGTACAGCCCCGGCTGGCGGGACATCAGCCACTGGGACGCGCGCAGGCTGCCGGTGGCGTAGCCGTGGCGACTGCCCGCCTTGTGACTGATCTCGATGCGCTCGCCCAGGCCGGCAAACAGCACCGTGTGATCGCCCACCACATCGCCGCCGCGAATCGCCGCAAAGCCGATGCTGGACGGATCCCGTTCGCCGGTGACGCCCTGGCGGCCGTAGACCGCCACGTCGGCCAGTTCGCGTCCGAGTGCCGAGGCGACGACCTCGCCCATCTTCAGCGCGGTTCCGGAGGGCGCATCGACCTTGTGCCGATGGTGTGCCTCGATGATCTCGATGTCATAGCCCTGCGACAGGATGCGTGCCGCCATGTCGAGCAGCTTGAACGTGGCGTTGACTCCGACGCTCATGTTCGGCGAGGCGACGATGGGAATCGTCCGGGCGGCCTGCGCCAGCGCCGCCTTGCCGGCCTCGTCGAAGCCTGTCGTGCCGATCACCATCCGCACGCCGGCGCGCATGGCGACGGCCAGATGGGCGAGTGTGCCTTCGGGCCGGGTGAAGTCGATCAGGATATCCGCGGCCGACAGGGCGGCAGCGATGTCGTGGGTGACCAGCACACCGGTCGTCTGGCCGAGGGCCTCGCCGGCGTCGCGGCCGATCGCCGGCGATCCGGCGATGTCGATCGCTCCGGCAAGCTGTGCCCCGGGCGTGGCCAGCACGGTTTCGATCAGCATGCGGCCCATTCGTCCGCTCGCGCCGGCAACCGCAATACGCATGTCGCTCATGATGGTCCTGTCAGT
>DAONCJ010000681.1:0-2574 GCA_035401985.1 Burkholderiaceae bacterium
GACGTAGCCAGTCAGCAGCAGCGCGAGCTCGACGCCGATGATCGTGGCCACCACGCCCTTGTGGGGCTCGCTGACGCTCTTCAGGAGATCCTCGATGGCCCCTGCGTTGTCGCTCCCCAGCAGACCGGAGAGCTGCGACATGATCTCGCCTCGGGCGGCCTCCTGCCCGAACACCAGCCCCGCGACCGAGATGACGATCAGCAGCAGTGGCGCGATGGAGAAGACCGTGTAGTAGGCCAGCGCGGCGCCCATGCTCGAAGCGCCGTCGTCGACCCAGGACGAGACCGCTTCCTTGGCCAGCCGCCAGGCCTGCTTGAAGACAGATGCCATGGCGATCACCGACCGAGCGCCGAAGCGCTGCGGTCGTCCTCGAACAGCGCGGGCGCCCCGTGTGACGCGCTCAGCAGTCCGACACCCTGCACCGTCGACCCCGCCGCGATGACGGCCGGGCGGGCCGGTTGGGAGGGACGTCGCTCGCAGCCGGTCATGCCGATGCCGGCCAGGACCAGCACGATTGACAGCGCGGCGCGGCGCTCGAGGGGGTGGTTCTTCATGCAACGGCTCCGTTTGCGATCGCCCGGACCAGCGGGCGGGTTCCGGCTGGCAAAGGATGTGCCCTCGCACTGCCGCCCGGCGGCCGTCCCGTCTGGCAAAAATTGCCGCAAACCCGACGCCGCCCGTGGCTGCAAGGCAGGCGACGCCCTGCCGGCAGGCGCCAGCGGACGGAGCGGGCAATGGCCTGCTCCAGACAGGGGTTGCGGGCCCCTGCCACGGGCGCGGCACAGTGTTTGCCTTGGTCCGGATATCCGATTTCCGACAACCAGGACCGACGACATGCCCGCTTATCTCATCCCCGCGCAGCGCGCGACCGCATCGTTCGATGCCCACGCCTCGCGGGGGTACTGACATGGCAAGCAACGACTTGGTGGTGTACTCGCACTTGCGCTGGGGTTTCGTGCACCAGCGCCCGCAGCACCTGATGTCCCGCCTGGCCGTCCGGGGCTGGCGGGTGCACTTCATCGAAGAGCCGGTGTACACCGAAGGACCGGCCCGCCTCGACTGTCACTCGCCCATGCCGGGCGTCCACGTGGTGGTGCCGCACACCCCGGTGCCGGCGGCGGGCTTTCACGATGACCAGATTGCCGTGCTCGAGGGGCTGCTTGCCAAGCATCTCGAGGACCAGCGCGCGACCGGCGGTGTCGCCTGGCTCTACACGCCGATGGCGCTGCCGGTGATGAAGACAGCGCGCGCCCGGGTCGTGGTGTATGACTGCATGGACGAGCTGTCCGCATTCAAGGACGCGCCCCGGCAGCTGCGCCAGCGCGAGATCGCGCTGACCAAGCGCGCTGACCTGATCTTCACCGGCGGGCCCTCGCTCTACCTGGCCAAGCGCGGGTTGCATCCGCACGTTCACTGCCTGCCCAGTGCGGTCGACGCCGAGCACTTTGCGCCCTCGCGCCTGCGCTTCGACAGCGCGCCGGCCGCGCGTGCGCGCATGCTGCAGTACTCGATGCCCCAGCCGCGACTGGGCTTCTATGGCGTGATCGACGAGCGGCTCGATGTGGACCTGGTCGCTCATCTCGCCGATGCACGGCCGGGATGGCAGATCGTGATGGTCGGCCCGGTGGTGAAGATCGATCCCGCACGTCTGCCGAAGCGGCCCAACCTGCACTGGCTGGGAATGCAGGACTACGACACCCTTCCGTACCTGATGGCAGGATGGGACGTCTGCCTGATGCCCTTTGCGATGAACGAGTCGACCCGCTTCATCAGTCCGACCAAGACGCTGGAGTACATGGCCGGCGGCAAGCCGGTGGTCAGCACCCCGGTGCATGACGTGGTGCAGCTGTATGGCACGGTGGTCGCTGTCGCGCCGGCCGGCGATGCCTTTGTCGACGCCTGCCAGGCGATGCTCGATGAACCGGTGCTGCGGATCCGGCAGCGCGCCGAGGCGATGGTCAACACCGTGCTGCTGCGATCCTGGGACTACAGCGTCGCCGCAGTCCAGCTGCTGCTCGAGGAAGCATTCCTGCGCACCGAGGACGCCAGCAATCTGCTGGAGCCGACGGCTGCCACCGGCACCCACAACACGGTGCCCATGCGGCAAAGCGTCTGAGCCGACCGTCGCGACCGCGACGAAACGCCGCCCGGCTTCACCAGCCGGGCGGCGTTCTCAATTCCAGTTCAGATGGAGGCCGCGGCCGGCTCGGCGAAGATCAGTCGAGTCGTGTCATAACCGAGATCGCCGGCGCGCAGGACCAGGCGCTGCAGCTCGTCGGCCGGCAGATGCTCGGCGCGAGAAAGGAGCCAGAGCCCCTTGCGCGAAGGATCGCCGGCGATGGCCACGCGGTAGTCCGGCGCCGAATCATCGACATGGAGAATCCACAGGTCGCCCCACACATGGGGCAGCCACTGAAGCCACTCCGGTGCGAAGCTGACCTGCAGGCGCGCACCGCCACTGCCGGGCACCACGCGGCCCGCCCCGTCCGCCACTCGAATACTGCCGTCGGACTCGTGGCACTCGTTGTGCACCCCGAGCCTGCCTCCCTGCAGCGAATAGATGGCGCGTGGCCG
>DAONCJ010000682.1:0-2564 GCA_035401985.1 Burkholderiaceae bacterium
CCCCATCGCGAGCGCGAACACCAGGGCGGCGGCGATGGCGGCCAGCAGCGTGGTCCAGCCGCCGGCGCCCGCCCGCGTCGCCAGCAGCGCGGTGGTGTAGCTGCCAACCGCGAAAAACACGGTGTGCGCCAGGCTCACCTCGCCAAGGTCCGAGACGATCAGGTCCAGCCCGTAAGCCATGCTCGCGAAGATCGCCATCAGCACACAGGCGCTGTAGATGGCGCCCGATCCACCCGCCAGCATCGGCGCGGCGAAGATCAGCGGGGCCAGGACGGCCAGCAGCAGGGCCTTGTTTCGTTCACGCATGGCGAGGCTCCGTGTCGCTCATCGGGCGCCGGCCGCCAGGCCGCCCGGACGCAGCACCAGCACGGCGATCAGCACCCCGAAGGCGGCGGCCGTCGTGT
The DNA here is from genome assembly GCA_035401985.1 of Burkholderiaceae bacterium. Lineage (GTDB taxonomy): Bacteria > Pseudomonadota > Gammaproteobacteria > Burkholderiales > Burkholderiaceae_E > Quisquiliibacterium. Next base: position 405 of record DAONCJ010000682.1, read on the forward strand.
AGGCCGGCGAGACAAGCGCGCCGAACAGCGCGGTGAACAGGCCCAGCGCCAGGCCGGCCAGATAGCTGCCGAACACGCTGCCGATACCGCCCAGCACAACGACGACGAATGTCATGATGACCTCGTCGAAGCCCATCGATGTGAGGATCGGCGTGCGGGGCCCGACCAGTACGCCGGCCAGCGCCACGGCTGCCCCTTCGAAGGCAAACACGCCCAGATAGACATGGCGCACGTTCACGCCGGCCAGTTCGGCCAGCTTGGGGTCTTCGGCCACCATGCGGACCAGTCGGCCGATGCGGGTCCGATCGAGCACCAGCTTGAGCACACAGAACTCGACGATCGCAGCGGCCACGATCGCCAGATCCTGCCAGGTGAGCCACAGGTCGCCGATCGCCACATCCTTCTGCGACAGCGGGGTCTCGAGGATCTGACCGGTCGAGCCGAAGATCAGCGCCGCCGCTCCGTGCAGCACATAGCCGAAGCCCAGGGTCATGATCATGATCGACACCAGGTTCTGCTCCAGCGTGGCCTGCAGCATCACGCGCTGCAGCACGAAGCCGATCACCATGCCGACCGCGATCGCCATCGGGATGGCCAGCAGATACGGAAGGTTCAGTCCCGAAATGGCGAACCAGGTCACGAATGCCCCGACCATGTACATCTGGCCGTGCCCGAAATTGACCAGCCGCGCCACGCCCAGCAGCACGGTCCAGCCGATCGCCACCAGCGCGAACGCATGGCCGAGCACCAGGCCGTTGATCAGCTGCTGCGTGAGGTTCATGTCTCGGTCGTTCCCAGGTAGGCTTGCGCAATCCGCGGTTCATCGCGCATGGCCTGCGCGCTGCCTTCGACGACGACGCGTCCGCGCTCGAGCAGCACCAGTCGGTCAACCACCTCGATGGCGGCGCGCACGTTCTGCTCGACCAGAAGAATCGTCAGGCCGTCGGAGGCCAGTGTGCGCATGGTGCGCAGCACTGTCGACACCAGTCGCGGGGCCAGTCCGATCGAGGGTTCATCGAGCATCAGCGCCCGCGGCCCGAGCAGCAGCGCGCGTCCGATGCCCAGCATCTGGCGCTCGCCGCCCGACAACTGCGAGCCGAGATGGCTGCGCCGCTCGCGAAGGCGGGGAAAAAGCTCGAACACGGCCTGGCGATCGTAGGTTCTGCGTCCCTGGCTCGCCTGCTGCTCGGCCAGCAGGCTGAGGTTCTCGTCGACCGTCATCTGGCCGAACACCAGCTTGCCTTCGGGCACCAGCAGCAGGCCGGCGCGGGCGCGCTGATGCGCGGCGAGGCCCGACATTTCGACGCCGTCGAGCTGCACCTGGCCGGTGACCCGCGGTGTGCCGCGCGACCAGCCGGCCAGCGCATTGACCAGCGTCGACTTGCCGGCGCCGTTGCCGCCGACCACGCCCAGCATCTCGCCTTGCGCGACGCTCAGGCGTTCGATCAACAGCGCGGTGTTGCCACCGTAGGCCACGCTGAGCCCGCTCGCGGCCAGCACTGGTGGTGCCGCATGAGCGCTCATTCGGCGCGCCCCAGATAGGCTTCGAGCACCGCGGCGTCGCGTTGGACGAACGAAGGCGGTCCCATGGCGATGCAGCGTCCCTGATCGAGCACGACGATGCGATCCGCCACCGCCATGATCAGGTCCATGTGGTGCTCGATCACGACCACGGCCAGACCGTCGCGCTTGAGGCTGAGCAGCAGCTCAGCCAGTCGTTCCATGTCTGTTCCACCCAGGCCCGCGCCGGGTTCGTCGAGCAGAAGCGCATGCGCGCCGCCGCCATAGGCCAGCGCGACCGACAGCAGCCGCTGCGTGCCGTAGGGGATCGCGGTCGGCAGGCGGTCGTGGTACTCGGAAGTCACGCCGAAGCGCTCGAGCGTGCCGGCTGCCATTCGGATTGAGTCCCGCCGGCGGCGCGCGGCGCCGAACGGCGCCAGAGCACAGGCCAGCAGACCGCTGGCCGCCGTGTCGTGCATGACCGCCAGCATGTTCTCGAGCACGCTCAGTTCATGAAAGAAGGCGTTCTGCTGAAACGCCCGCTTCAGTCCCCGGGCGGCGAGATGATGAGCGGGCAGGGCGGTCACGTCCTCGCCGCGCAGGGTCACCTTGCCCTGGCGCGTCACCATGGCGGTCACGGCGTCATAGCAGGAACTCTTG
>DAONCJ010000683.1:0-2560 GCA_035401985.1 Burkholderiaceae bacterium
ATCCACACCGTGCTGAAGCAGGCTGACTACGACTACCAGCGCCTGCAGTACAACACCGTGGTCTCGGGCGCCATGAAGATGCTCAACGCCCTCGAAGGTGCGCGTGCGGCACTGGCCGCTGACGCCACCGGCGCTGCCGTGCTGCGTGAATGCCTGTCGGTGCTCATCCGGGTGCTGTACCCGGTGGTGCCCCATGTCACCCACGGCCTGTGGACCGGCCTGGGCTACGCCGCCGCTCATGGCGACCTGCTCGATGCCCCCTGGCCCACGGTCGATGCCGCAGCGCTGGTGCAGGACACGCTCGAGCTCGTGCTGCAGATCAACGGCAAGGTGCGCGGCGCCATCAGCGTGCCGGCCAGTGCCGATCGGGCCGCGATCGAAGCGGCCGCGCTGGCCAGCGAACCCTTCGAGCGCCTGTCCGAAGGACGGGCCGCCAAGAAGGTGGTCGTGGTGCCCGGTCGCCTCGTCAATGTCGTCGTCTGAAGCCAGCGGCGCGGGCCCCCGCCGGCGCGCGCAGCGCCGCAAGGCGCTCGCCTGGATCCTTGTGCCGCCGGCATCGCTGGTCCTGGCCGGCTGCGGCTTCCAACTGCGCGGCGCGGCGCAGCTGCCGTTCGAGTCCCTGTACGCCAGCTTTGCGCCCAGCTCGGCGATCGGCGGCGACTTCCGTCGCATGGTCCGGGTGCTGGGCGGCACCCGGCTCGTCGATCGACCCGAGGATGCGCAGGTCCGCCTGGACCCGCTGTACGAGCTGCGCGAGAAGGAGATCGTCGGCTTCTCCAGCACCGGCCGGCCGCGCGAGTATCAGCTGCGCCTGCGCTTCAGCTTCAAGCTGACCGACATCGCCAAAGGGGTTGAACTGATCCCCGCGACCGAGATCCTGCTTCGCCGCGAGATCACCACCACCGACACCCAGCTGGTCGCCAAGGAGCAGGAAGAAGCGCTGTTGTACCGCGAGATGCAGACCGACATGGTGCAGCAGCTGCTGCGCCGCCTGGCTGCGCTCAAGCGCTAGCCGCCGCACCCGCGCCGGTCAGCCGTCCCTCTCGCCATGCAGATCCGCCCCGATGCCCTGGCCGCCGCGCTGTCGCGCCGCCTGCCGGCACTCACCTGGATCCACGGCGACGAAGACCTGCTGGTCATCGAGGCCGGCGATCTGGTCCGGCAGGCGGCACGCGCCGCCGGCTATCTCGAACGACTGGTGTTCCAGGTCGACCGCAGCTTCAAGCTCGATGCGCTGCTGGCCGAAACCCAGTCCCTGTCGCTGTTTGCCTCGCAGCGGCTGATCGAATTGCGGCTCGCCAACAAGCCGACGAAGGAACTCGGCGCCGGCCTGGCGCAGATCCTCGCCACGATCGACGAGAGCACCCGGCTGCTGATCAGCAGCGGAAAGCTCGATCGCGCAGTCACTGAGACAGCCTGGTTCGCAGCCCTCGAGCCGGGCATTGCGCTGGTGCCGATCACCGCCGTCGATCACGCCCAGCTTCCTGCCTGGATCGGCCAGCGGCTGGCCGCACAGCAGCAGAAGGCCGATCCCGACACGCTGCGCATGCTGGCCGAGCGCGTCGAAGGCAACCTGCTGGCGGCGCACCAGGAAGTGCGCAAGCTCGGCCTGCTGTTCCCGACGGGCCTGCTGCCCGCGGCCGAGGTCCGCTCGGTGGTGCTCGATGTGGCCCGCTACGACGCCTTCGGCATGGCCCAGGCGATGCTGGCCGGCGACGCCGCCCGCACCCTGCGTGCGCTGGACGGCCTGCAGGCCGAAGGGGTGGCGGCGCCCCTCGTGCTGTGGGCGCTGGCCGATGCCGTGCGCAATCTGCTGCGCCTGTCCCAGGCCCGCGATGCCGGCCGCGCCCCGGCCACCCTGACGCGCGAACTGCGGCTGTATCCGCCACGCGACCGCCTGTACCTTGAAGCCCTCCGGCGCCTGGACACCGCAACGCTGCGTGCTGCGCTGCAAGAAGCGGCCAGGATCGATAGAATCGCCAAAGGGCTGATCGCCGCCGATCCGTGGGCGGCGATGGCCGCGCTGGTCGCCCGCATGGCCGGTGCGCCCGCGCTGATCCAGCCGGCCTGACCGGCGGCGCACCCACCGCATCCGCGCCGGCGCCAGGCAACGCCAGACCCACTGCTGCACCACCCACCGCGACACCACCCAGCAAAGCTGCCAACGCCATGGAACACCACCCGATCGACATCGCCGCCTACGTCGCCGACATCGGCCGCAGGGCCCGCGCAGCCAGTCGCGACATGGCACGCGCGCCGTCAGCCGCCAAGGATCGCGCGCTGCAGGCCACCGCCGCAGCCATTCGGCGCGACGCCCGCGCGCTGCAGGCCGCCAATGCACGCGATCTCGACGCGGCACGCGCGGCGGGTCAGGACGCGGCCTTCGTCGACCGCCTGGCACTCACCGACAAGGTGATCGAATCGATGGCCGCCGGGCTCGAGCAGATCGTGATGCTGCCCGACCTGATCGGCGAGATCACCGATCTGCGCTTTCGCCCGACCGGGATCCAGGTGGGCCGCATGCGGGTGCCGCTGGGCGTCATCGGCATCATCTACGAGA
>DAONCJ010000684.1:0-2557 GCA_035401985.1 Burkholderiaceae bacterium
TCGGCGATGAAGCGGAAGGGGCTGCCGTCCTCGAGCTTCTCGGCCCCCTGGCGCACCGTCTGCGCGCTCCAGAAGCCGTCGTCCACCCCCCGGGCCTGACGGCGGATGCGGCCCTGCTCGATGAACTTGGTGAAGATGATGTACCAGCTGCCCATCGACATCAGCAGCAGCAGCACGAGCACGGCCTTGGCGACGAAATCGGAGCCCTTCCAGAGGGCTTCCAGACCGTAGGGGTTCTCGATGGCGTCCTTGGTCGTCCGCTGACCGCCCGCCGCTTCGATGGGGGAGCCCTGCAATGGCGCCGCGCCCGCACCAGGCGCCGATGCCGGCGCCGACCCGGCCGCCCCGGGAACCGCCGCCGGCGCCTGGGCGCGGGAATCGGTGGCCGAGGGCGCTGCGCTTTTCTCTTGCGCCACCGACAGGCCCGGGGCGGCAGCAGCCAGCAATGCGACGGCAGACAAGACGATCAACGAGGCGCTGCGGGCAGCGGCCAGTGGGTTGCGCAACATGTTTTCTCCAGCGAATCGACAAGGCCGGCGCCCACAGGTCGCGCCGACAGCCCGGATGATCGCACAGGGCCCAGGGGCACCCTGCCCGTCCGCGCGGTCATGCGAGAATCCGCCCGGCTCGCAGACACTCCCCCACCCCGATTCGCACAAGGAACATCGACCATGGGCATCCTCGACAACAAGCGGATCCTGATCACCGGACTGCTGTCGAACCGCTCGATCGCCTATGGCATCGCCCGGGCCTGTCACCAGCACGGAGCGCAGCTGGCCTTCACCTACCAGACCGAGCGCTTCAAGGAACGCGTGCTCGAAATGGCCGCCGACTTCGGCTCATCGCTGGTCTTTCCGTGCGACGTCGCCGACGACAGCCAGATCGAGGCGCTGTTCGCCGATCTCGCACGCCACTGGGACGGTCTGGACGGTCTGGTCCACGCCATTGCCTTCGCACCGCGCGAGGCGATTGCCGGCGACTTTCTGGAGGGGATTTCGCGCGAAGCCTTCCGCGTGGCGCACGACATATCCAGCTACAGCCTGCCCGCACTGGCCAAGGCCGCCTACCCGATGATGCAGGGCCGCAAGGCAGCGCTGGTGGCCCTGACCTATCTGGGCGCGCAGCGCATGGTGCCCAACTACAACACCATGGGAATGGCCAAGGCAAGCCTCGAGGCCGGTGTCCGCTATCTGGCCGAAAGCCTCGGACCGCGCGGCATCCGGGTCAATGGCATCTCGGCCGGGCCGATCCGCACGCTGGCCGCCAGCGGCATCAAGGGGTTCTCGAAGATGCTGTCGCTGGTCGAGCAGAACGCCCCGCTGCGACGCAACGTGACGATCGACGATGTCGGACAGGTGGCCGCGTTCCTGCTGTCGGACATGGCCGCAGGCGTCACCGCCGAAATCACCTATGTCGACGGCGGCTTCAATACCGTCATGAGCGGCGCCCCGGGTGGTCTGGACGCCTCCTGAAAGCCGGCCGGATCAGGCCATGGCGGTGCGCAGCTCGTGCGGCACCGACGCTTCGGCGCTGACGAGCGCCGCTGGCATCTTTCCGGTGAGCAGGTATTCGATGAGTTCGCGCACCGGCCGGATCGCCGCGCCGAATGGCAGGCTCGCGCCGCCACGGAAGAACAGCCCGCGCGAGATCTCGCCCTTCAGCGCGGCCGAGAGCTGGCTGTCGATGCAGAACTGGCCGAACTTCGACAGGCCGTCGCGCAGCCCGCAGACGGTCAGACACTGCAGCGAGGTGGCGCATTTGCGCGAGGCCCCTTCAGCCGCCTTGCGCTTCAGGCTTTCCTCGCGCTGAAGGTAACGCTCGAGCCAGGGGGTTCGCACCGCCCGGGCCGGCAGGCCCGCGACGCTGACGAACTCGACGATGTCCTCGGGACGCGCGCCGGCCAGCACCTCCTTGAAGCGCGGATGGGCGTCGCCCTCGGCGCTGACCGCGAAGGCCGTGCCGAGCTGGACCGCGGACCAGCCGGCCCCGATCAGCTCGCGCACCCGCTCATGCCGGTTGATGCCGCCGGCCGCCACCAGCGGAAGGTCGTCATCGGACAGGCCCAGACCGCGCAGCGCCACACTGACTTCGTCGCGCACCCGGGCGAAGTCGAAACGCGCGTCGTTGAGTTCCTCCAGACGCGTGGCGCCCAGATGCCCTCCGGCATGGCCCGGGTGCTCGATCACGATGGCGTCGGGCATCCGGCCGCGGCGCAGCCATTTCTTGAGCACCACCGTCACACCGCGCGCGTCGGACAGGATCGGCAGCAGCGCCACGTCGGGGAAGTCGGCCACCATGTCGGGCAGATCCAGCGGCAGGCCAGCCCCCATCACGATGGCGTCGGCCCCCGATTCACAGGCCTGCACCACCAGGTGCGGATTGTCGTCGACCGCTTTCATCACATTGACCGCGATCGCGCCGCGTCCCTGCGCCAGCGTGCGGGCCTGCCGGATTTCGCGGTCCAGTGCCTCGCGGTTGATCGCATCGAGCACCTCACGGTCGCGCACGCCCTTGCAGCGCGCCATCAGGTCGGGATGGTGGTGCCGCAGGTCGACCG
>DAONCJ010000685.1:0-2554 GCA_035401985.1 Burkholderiaceae bacterium
ATCACTTGGCCGTCGCGCTCGGCCACCAGATAGGGGAAGGCATTGTTCAGCACATCGGCGCGGCGCCGCGCCATCTCGTCGAGGCTGGGCGGATCGATCTCGAAGGTGCCGGTGCCGTGCAGCACGTGATGCGCATAGATCGCCTGGATCGCCGGCAGGTCTTCATCGCGGCTGATGCGGACCGTCGTCGCCGACGCGGCAGGTCCGGGGGCTGTATCGTTCATGGCGGCATTGGGACACGTGTGGAAAACGACAGGAGGATACGATGGATCTCGAATTGAACAACAAGGTGGTGGTGATCACCGGCGGCAGCAAGGGCATAGGCCTGTCGTGTGCGCATGGCTTCCTCGCCGAAGGTGCGCGCGTGGCGATCGTCTCGCGAGACCCCGGCAATCTGTCGCGCGCGCAGGCGGAATTGACGGCGGCCTTTCCCGTCGTTGCGGGCGCGTCGCCGGTTCGGCTCATGACGGTGGCGGGCGAGATGAGCGATCCCTCGGCCACCACGACGATGATCGAGCAGGTCGAAAAGGCGATGGGTCCGATCGACGTTCTGGTGACATCGGCAGGGGCAGCGAAACGCACGCCGCCCGACGAGCTGACGCCGGCGGCCTGGCGTGCCGCGATGGACGCCAAGTACTTCAGCTATGTGTTCCCGGTCGATGCGGTGATCAAGCGCATGGCTGCGCGGGGCACCGGCGTGATCGTCAATATCATCGGCGCGGGCGGCAAGGTGGCCAGTCCGGTGCACATGGCGGGCGGCGCCGCCAATGCGGCGCTGATGCTGGTGACCGCCGGCATGGCCAACGCCTATGCGGCCAAGGGCATCCGGGTCAATGCCGTCAATCCCGGCCTGACGCTGACCGAGCGGCTCAAGGAAGGCATCCAGGCCGACGCCCGGCTGGCCGGCATCACGCCCGAAGAGGCACTGGTCAGGGCCAAGGCCAAGCTGCCGCTGGGCCGCATCGCCACGCCCGAAGAAATCGCCAACGCCGTGCTGTTCCTTGCGTCTTCAAAGGCCAGCTACATCTCTGGCGCGATCGTCGCGATGGACGGCGCAGTCCACCCGATCGTCGTGTGACCCCCGGCGGGGCCGCCTGAAGCGGCGGGCCCGCCCGGGTACGACAGCCGTTCAGGCTGTCTTGTTCGGCGTGATCAGGTACTTCGCGCCGGTCGAGTGCTTGCCGTACACCGCGATCGCATCCAGGCGCAGCGCCTCGGCCAGCGACACTTCACGGGTGTACTTGCTGGCAAACGTCGTCTTGAGTTCGTCGACAACGCGCTGACGCAGCTTCTGCCCTGCCTCGAAGCCGATCTTCTGCAGGAACGGCGTGAGCAGCCAGCCGCCCACCGACCAGGCCATGCCGAAGTTGCGGTTGATCTCGGTCGGGCCGCGATCCAGGCCGCCGTACAGATAGACCTGCTTGTGCGTGCTCGACCCGTAGCGGCTGTATTCCTTGGCGGTCAGGTTGGCTGCCGCTTCCATGCAGCTCAGGATCTGGCCGGCCAGCTTGCCGCCACCGATCGCGTCGAAGGCGATGGTGGCGCCGGTGGCAACCAGTGCCTGCGTGAGGTCATCCAGGAAGGTCGGCACGCTCGAGTTGACCACGTGCTTGGCGCCGATCGCGCGCAGGATGTCTTCCTGCTCCTGCTTGCGCACGATGTTGACCAGGCCGATGCCATCCTTCAGGCAGATGCGGTTGAGCATCTGGCCGAGGTTCGACGCCGCCGCCGTGTGGACGAGCGCCTTGTGGCCTTCGCGGCGCATGGTCTCGACCATGCCCAGCGCGGTCAGCGGATTGACGAAGCAGGAAGCGCCTTCGGCCGGCTTGGTGCCTTCGGGCAGCACCAGGCACTGCACCGCCTTGATGCAGCGGTACTGGGCGTACATTGCGCCGCCCAGAATGGCGACCGTCTTGCCGAGCAGCGCCTGGGCGGCCTCGGACGAACCGGCCTTGACCACCACACCGGCGGCCTCGTTGCCCACCGGCATCGACTGGTCGAGCCGGCCGCCCATGCCCTTCATCAGCTTCTCGGGAACGGCAGCGGTGATGACCGGGCGGTCGGGCGTGCCGCTGGCTTTGGCGGTGCTCAGATCGGCTGCGCCGAACAGCAGGCCGAGGTCCGACGGATTCATCGGCGACGCTTCGATGCGCACCAGCACTTCTTCCGGGCCGGGCTCGGGAGTGGTGATGCTGGCCAGGGAGATTTCGAGTTCGCCGCTGCTCTTGATCAGCGAGCGAAGCTGCAGCGAAGTGGCGGGAATGGAAGCACTCATGGTCTGTCTCCGTTTGGGTTTGACGGCGAGTATAGGTGCTGGGCGCAGCCGCCGCAGGCACAAGCGATCCGGCTCAAGGGCCGGATGGCTCGGTATTGAGCAGATCGCCGTTGGCCGCAAGACCGAGCTGGCCCTGCGCGATCAGTTCGTCGGCGGCCCATTGCAGCGCCCGGGGCAGCGTCATGCCGAGCTGGTCGGCCGCGCCCTGCATGATCGCCGCATGGCGGGTGGTATCGATCAGCCCGTCGATCGGCATCTGCTGGAACTCGAGCATCAGGA
>DAONCJ010000686.1:0-2545 GCA_035401985.1 Burkholderiaceae bacterium
CCGCCTTCGCGGGAACGACGCGGGTGGAAAGGGGACGGGCAGTGCCCGTCCCCCAATTCACGCTTACGACGCGCTCTCGACGCCCTTGACGAACCAGTCCATCACCGCCAGGTCGGCGTCGGAGATGACTTCGCCGTCCTTGACCTTGAGGTTGCCGTCCTGGTCGTAGATTGGGCCGGTGAAGATGTTGTAGGTGCCGGCCTTGTAGCCCGTCTGCACTTCGTCGGCGAGCGCCACCTGCTCGGCCTTGCTCGCCTCGACCCCGATGGGTCCGCGCGGCCCCTTGGCTGCGCCATCGGCCGACTTCGATGCGCCCTTGGACTCCGGTCCCCCGCCCGGTTTGCCCGGGCCCTTGCCGGAGCCGTCGCCCGATTTGCCGGATGCGACTGAACCAGCGTCGGCCCGGCCGCCGATTTCGAGCACGGACGACAGACCGCCCCGGTTGTACGAGTAGCCCCACCAGGCCACGCCCGCCAGTCCGGCCAGCGCTGCCGCCACCACGAAAAATCGTTTCATCCGCCCTCTCTCCGAACCGGCCAATCTAGCACAGGCAAAGCACAGCCGCCGCCGCCGCAAGGGCCGTCAGCCCGCGCGGCGATTCTGCGGTATTGCTACCATCGACGGCTGCCTCATAGTTCACGCCGCCCGCCAATGACCGATTCCCGCAACGACCTTCCCGCCGCCCGTCCTGCTGTCCGGCAACTGCCGGTTTCGCGGATCCGCGAGGTGGCCAATGCCGGTATCGGCAATCCGGACGTGCTGGCCTTCTGGTTCGGAGAACCCGACGGCGTCACGCCCCGCTTCATCCGCGACGCCGCAGCCGCCGCCCTGGAGGCAGGCGACACCTTCTATTCGCACAATCTGGGCACCCCGACGCTGCGAGAAGCGCTGTCGCGCTACCTCGGCCGCTGGCACCGGCCGGTCGCGGCCGAGCGCATCGCGGTGACCAGCGCCGGCGTCAATGCCTTGATGCTCGCCGCGCAGATGATCGTCTCGCCCGGCGACCGGGTCGTGGCCGTCGTTCCGCTATGGCCGAACATCACCGAAATCCCCCGCATTCTGGGCGCGGAGGTCGTCCGTGTCCCACTGCATCCCGACGCCCAGGGCCGCTGGGTGCTGGACATCGAGCGTCTGCTGCTCGCGATCACGCCCGGCACGCGCGCGGTCATCATCAACTCGCCCGGCAATCCGACCGGCTGGGTGATGCCGCAGGCCGACATGAGCGCCCTGCTCGATCACGCGCGGCGCACGGGCACCTGGATCATTTCGGACGAAGCCTACGAGCGCCTGGTGTTCGGCCCCGAGCCCGAGACCGACGGCACGCTGTGCGCTGCGTCGATGCTCGACCTGGCCGAACCGGACGATCGGGTCATCGTGGCCAACACCTTTTCGAAGGCCTGGCAGATGACCGGCTGGCGCCTGGGCTGGCTGGTGGTGCCGCCCAGCCTGCTGGACGACCTGGGCAAACTGATCGAGTTCAACACCTCGTGCGCACCCGGGTTCGTGCAGCAGGCGGCCGTGACCGCGCTGGACCAGGGGGAGAGCCATGTGCGCGCCTTCGTCCACGAACTGCGCGCCCGGCGCGACACACTGGAGGCCGCGCTGGCTCCGCTGGACCGGCTGCAGGTCGGCAGCCCGGAGGGCGCGATGTACCTGTTCTTCAAGGTGGCCGGCGTGACCGACACGCTGGCGCTGGCCAAGGAGCTGGTGCGCGAGGCCGGCCTGGGTCTCGCGCCGGGCTCGGCCTTCGGCTCCGAAGGGGAAGGCTATCTTCGCTGGTGCTTCGCCAAACCGGCGCCCATGCTTGAAGAGGGTGCGCGCCGGCTGGCGGCGCATCTGCGTCGCTGACTACGACGACGACGAGGCGCCGCCGACCCCGCGGTTGGCCAGGGCATCGGCACGTTCATTTTCGACGTGGCCATTGTGCCCGCGCACCCAGCGCCACTTGACCTCGTGCAGCGCGACCAGCGCGTCGAGCTCGCGCCACAGGTCGGCATTCTTCACCGGCTTGCGGTCGGAAGTCAGCCAGCCGCGCACCTTCCAGCCCTTGATCCATTCGGAGATGCCCTTCTGGACATACTGCGAATCGGTGTGGACCACCGCCCGGCTGGGCCGCTTGAGCGCCTGCAGCGCCCGGATCACCGCCGTGAGTTCCATCCGGTTGTTCGTGGTCAGCGGCTCGCCGCCGAAAAGCTCCTTCTCATGAGCGCCGGTGCGCAGCAGCGCGCCCCAGCCGCCGGGCCCGGGATTGCCCTTGCAGGCGCCGTCCGTGTAGATATCGATCGTTTCGGGGTGCGGTGTTTCGCTCATGGGAATCAGTGTCGGGTTCAGGGGTTGCGGTGCAGCGAGGCCGCGTGCACCGGCGTGTCGATCGGTTCATTGGCGGCGGGCATGCTGCGCGCTCCCGCCACGACAGCCGGCGCGCTGGCCACGATCCGGCGCCGCACCGGTCCGACCAGCCGCATCGAGCGCACGCGCTTGACCGCGGACAGCGCATAGACCGCACCGCAGATCGGCCACCAGCGATCGCCGGCATGCTCCAGAA
>DAONCJ010000687.1:0-2544 GCA_035401985.1 Burkholderiaceae bacterium
AGGTGTGCATCGAGTTCCACCACGCTGGCATGGATGAACGCCACCCGGCGATCGGCGCGGTCTTTCAGGTCGGCCAGGATGTCCGTGTCGAATATGAAGGCGCACCAGACCTTGCGATGCGACTTCAGGGCCGCCGCCAGCGCTGCATGGTCGTGGCAGCGCAGGTCCCGCCGGAACCACACCAGGGCCGCGTCGGCAGGGGACGAAGGGGAGTCGCGGGCGAAGGCGGGGCGTGCAGGCGGCAGGGTCGATGGCATGGGCGTGGTCCGCTCGTCGGGGCGCGCGGCAAAGGGCGGCGGATTGTGCCAACCTGCGGGGCTATTTACAATTTGACCTGAGTCCCTGGCAGGGTTGGTGGCCGATCCCCCGGTCCACCCTTAGCCGCTGGCTGCACCCACATGTCCACCGTCACCGCCTCCGTCTTCACCCATCAGTTCCTGCTGGCCATGCCGGGCATGGCCGACCCGAATTTTTCGGGCGCGCTCGTCTATGTGGCGGAGCATTCGGCCAAGGGTGCGCTCGGCCTGGTCATCAATCGCACGATGGAAATCGATCTGCGCACGCTGTTCGAGCGCATCGACCTCAAGCTTGAAAACTCGGCGCTGGGTGGCGCACCCGTGTTCTTCGGCGGCCCGGTCCAGACCGATCGCGGCTTCGTGCTGCACCACCCGCTCGGTCAATGGAATTCGACCGTGGCGATCGCCGAGGATGTCGGCCTCACCTCCTCCAAGGACATCCTCGAAGCCGTTGCCCGCGGCGAAGGGCCACCGCGCCTGCTGGTGGCGCTCGGCTACGCGGGCTGGGGCCCGGGTCAGCTCGAGGACGAGATCAGTCGCAATGCCTGGCTGACGCTGCCGGCCGATCCCGATGTCGTCTTCGACACGCCGGTCGAGCAGCGCCTGTCGCGCGCCTTCGGGCTGCTGGGCATCGACCCGGTCTTCCTGTCGACGTCGGCCGGCCACGCCTGAACCGGCGTGGCTCAAGTCAGCATTCTTCTGGGCTTCGATTTCGGCGAAGTCCGCATCGGGGTGGCCGTGGGCAATACGCTGACCGAGTCGGCACAAGCCCTCGCGGTGCTGGCCAGCGTTCCGACCCGCGAACGTTTCGAGTCGATCGGCCGGCTCATCGAGCAATGGCAGCCCACCGCGCTGGTGGTCGGCCGGCCGGTGCATCCCGATGGCAATCCGCACGAGATGACACTGCGCTGCGAGCGATTCGCCCGACAGCTGGCCGGGCGCTTCAATCTGCCGGTCCACCTGACCGACGAGCGCTACAGCTCGGTCGCCGCGCAAAGCGAAGGGGCGGGCGCCGGTCAGCTCGACGCCCAGGCCGCGGCGATAATCCTGCGACAATACCTGAGCGAGGCGGCTGCCACGCCCGCCCGATCCCCGAGCCCTTCCGATACGTCTGCGCCATGAGCGAAACCCTCACCGCCCCCGATGTCGAATCCGCTTATGCGGCGCTGCGCGACGCCCTGCAGGGTGCGCTGCACGGTGCGGTCGCGCCCCACCTGATCGGCATCCGCAGCGGCGGCGCCTGGGTGGCGAGCCGACTGCACCGCGAGCTCGGCCTCGTCACGCCACTGGGGCTGCTGTCATCGTCCTTCCACCGCGACGACTATGGCCAGCGGGTCGGCCGGGGGCTGCCCGCCGACATGAAGCCCAGCGAGCTGCCGCTCGAAATCGACGGCGCCCATCTGGTGCTGGTCGACGACATCCTGTTCACCGGACGCACGGTTCGCGCCGCGCTTAACGAGCTCTTCGACTATGGCCGTCCGGCGAAGGTCGAGCTGGCGGTGCTGATCGACCGCGGCGGACGCGAGCTGCCGATCGAGGCCCGCTACTGCGGCGTGCGTGCTCCGCTGGCGCCGCCGCGCAACTACGTGCTGTCGCAGGACGATGCCGATCGTTTTTCGCTGCGCATCGAATAGGGCTGCCGTGAGACATCCGCAACTGAACGAGAACGGCGAGCTCAAGCACCTGCTCACCATCGAGGGCCTGCCCCGCCAGATGGTCCATCGCATCCTCGACACCGCCGCCGGTTTCGTCGGGGTTTCCGATCGCGAGGTCAAGAAGGTGCCGCTGCTGCGCGGCAAGTCCGTGTTCAACCTGTTCTTCGAAAACTCCACCCGCACCCGCACGACCTTCGAGATCGCGGCCAAGCGGCTGTCGGCGGACGTGCTGAACCTGAACATCAACACCTCCTCGGCCGCCAAGGGCGAATCGCTGCTCGACACCATCGACAATCTGGCGGCAATGCATGCCGACATGTTCGTGGTCAGGCACGCGACCAGCGGCGCGCCGTTCCTGATCGCCGAGCATCTGAACCGGGTCCGCGGTCCCGACGTCCATGTGATCAATGCCGGTGACGGCCGTCATGCGCACCCCACGCAGGGGCTGCTCGACATGTACACGATCCGCCACTTCAAGAAGGACTTCACGCAGCTGCGCGTGGCGGTCGTCGGCGACATTCTGCATTCGCGGGTGGCACGCTCCGACATCCACGGCCTCACCACGCTGGGCGTGCCCGAGGTGCGGGCGATCG
>DAONCJ010000688.1:0-2536 GCA_035401985.1 Burkholderiaceae bacterium
CTTCGCGCAAGCTTCTGAGGCCGGTGCCCTTGACGTCGGCAGCGTGAACGAACAGGTCGGCAGTGTCCTCGTCGGGGCTGATGAAGCCGAATCCCCGCCCTTGGTCGAACCATTTCACCGTGCCGGTCCGTACCGCGATCGGAGCTCCCTCAGCCCCGGCTGGCGAAGGCTGACGGGCGAGGGTTCCGGTGGCCATCGCCTTGCGCAACAAGGCGGTGGTCACGGTCTGCGGTGCGGCCGTGGCGTGCGCCGAAGTCGGAGCGGGTGGCGCGGCTCCGGACTTCGGTTCAGCTGCTGAGGCCGCGGGAGCCGCTGGATGCGACGGCGGCACACCTGGCAAGGGCAGCACGGGCGGCGCAGGTGGCATGGGCGGGGCAGAGAAGGGCGGCACTGTCGCGCCTCCTGGCGCGGCCGCGCCCCCCGCGCCAGCCTGCGCACTGATCTCCGAGATCCACGCGGGCGGGTCCGAACTGATCTGCGCCACGGGCACCTGGATCACCTTGGTCTGCAACTGCAGGTCGACGAGCCGGGCCGCCACGGCCGCGGACAGGTGATCGCGCAGCGGTCGCATGTGCACCTGGCCGATCCGGGCGGCGCCGGTGCCTGTCCATTCGACGATCTGGGGTTGCTGGCCGAGCAGGGCCGGCACCAGCTCGCGCGTGTACAGCGCCCTGAATTCCGCACTGGTGACCGCGGGATCGCGGATCTCGTGCGAGGGCTTGCCCAGCTGACACGCGAAGAACTGGTCCACCGGGCGCGCGTCTTCCTCCCGGTTGGGGAAGATTTCGCTGCCGCGCACGGACTGCGCCCGCACACCCTCGGGCGCAGTGCGGCAGGCGTCGGACATCAGCACCACGTGGCCGATGCCGCAGGTGGCCGCGAGGGTCGCCGAGGTGAAGACGTTCACCGCCTCCTGGGTGTCGTCGGGGGCCTCGCTGAGCAGCCAGTACTCCTGGCGCTGGATGTTGACGCCATGACCGGCGAAATAGACGAGAAGCTGGCCGACGTCGGCCCGATCGACGAAGCCCCGGATGGCATCCTTGATTCTTTTGACCGTGACCGGCCCGGCGTCGTCGACGATCAGCACCGATTCGATGCCCTGGGCCTGCGTCCAGCTTTGCATCAGCCGCGCGCCGCTCGCCGCGTCCTTGAGCCGGGGCAGATCGCCCGTCTTGTCGACCCCGATGAGTACCGCCGCGCGCTTCACCACTCGTCCCCCGATGTTGCGGAGATGACCATGGAACGATAGCCGCTTGCATGGCGATGATCAACTTTCGGCGGCAGAGCGTCCCCTGGCCGCCGACACGGCCCGCCGGTATCGGGACCGACCACCGTGCTGTGGTCTCCACCCCGGTGAACCGCCCGGCGGATGGACGCCGAACCGTTCTTGGCCGCCCGCCGTCGGCTGGCTATCATGGATCGCTTGTCCGAGACGAGATCGCACACACACGATGGAAACCCCCGGCGCCCGACCCCTGCTGACCCCGGATCACCGCGCCATGATCGCGCGTGGCGTGTCCGTGATCGTCAGCTCCTGCGGCCTGGACCTCACCCCCAGCCTGATGCGCGCGGTGGGCAGCCAGATCAGCGCTGACGGTGACCGCATCACCGTGTATCTGAACCGCCTGCAATCCGCCCAGGTGCTGCGCGATGTCGCCAGCACCGGGCGCATTGCCGTGGTGTTCAGCGAACCGCACAGCCACCGTACGGTGCAAGTCAAGTCACACAAGGCGCGCCTGCGAGAGGTCACGCGCGACGACGCGCCGCTGCTGCAGCGTTACCTGCTGGCGATGCAGTTAGAACTGGGCCGCGTCGGTGTCATGCCTCATTTCGTGGAGGCCATGTTCGCGCACAGCTTCGAGGACCTGAGCGCCATCGAGTTCACGCCCTCGCATGCCTTCGACCAGACGCCGGGCCCGCACGCCGGGCGGCCTTTGAAGTCGGCACGATGAACGCGGTCTCGCTGGGCGAAGTGCGCCCCTGCATGGAGGGTGCGATCCCGGCCATCATGGCCACCAGCGCCGCCGACGGGACACCCAATGTCGCCTACATCTCGCAGGTCTTCTACATGGACGAGCGGCACGTCGCGCTGTCGTTCCAGTTCTTCAACAAGACCCGCCAGAATATCCTTGCCCATCCGCGCGCCACCGTGCTGCTGCTGCACCCGGTGACCGCCCAGTTCTACCGCCTGCATCTGCGCTACCGGCGTACCGAGATGGCCGGTCCCCTGTTCGAAAGCATGAAAGCCCAGCTGGCCGGCATCGCCTCGCACACCGGCATGTCCGACGTGTTCGTGCTTCGCGGCGCCGATGTGTACGAGGTGCTCGACATCGAACGGCTGGATGGTCAGCCGCTGCCCCCCGCCGCGCCGCGCTGCAGCCTGCTGGGTGCGTTGCGTCGCGGCAGCATGCGGCTGGCGCAGGCCACGTCGCTGGACGGGGCGCTCGACGCCACGCTGCAGACGCTCGAACAGGACATGGACATCGCGCACGCCATGGTGCTGATTCTCGACCCCGCCACGCAGCGGCTCTACACG
>DAONCJ010000689.1:0-2529 GCA_035401985.1 Burkholderiaceae bacterium
CTGGGGAACGGCAAACTCACGCAGCAGTTCCATCGTGGGCGCTGCCTCCGCGCGCCTCTCCGATCGGCTCCGATGAAAAGCCTTGCAACAACCGCACACGCGTTCCTTGCCGTGCTGACCTTCTGCGCCTCGCTGGCGGTGCAGGCAGCGCCCACGATGGAACTGCTGCGTGAGTTTGCCGTTCCCCAGGCCAATCAGGGGGTCGGTGCGGACGCACATCATTTCTACGCGGTCGACAACCAGACCATTGCGAAGTACGACAAGCTCACGGGCAAGCTGGTCAAGCAGTGGCGCGGCGACAAGAAGGGACCGATCCTGCATCTCGATTCGGCCCTGCTGATGGACGGCAAGATTTATGCGGCGCACTCGAACTATCCCGACTGGCCGATGACCAGTTCGCTGGAGATCTTCGACGCCGACACGATGGAGCACATCGGCAGCCGCAGCTTCGGCATTCAGTACGGCTCGATGACCTGGGTCGACTGGCACGACGGTCACTGGTGGATGGTGTTCGCGAACTACGATGTGCCGCTTGGCCCGAACAAGACACCGTATGGCCACAAGGCCAACACGCTGATGGTCAAGTTCACCCGCGACTTCCAGCCGGTTCAGTCCTGGACGCTGCCCAAGGCGCTCCTCGAGCGCTTCGAGCTGATGAGCAATTCGGGCGGTTCCTGGGGCGCTGACGGTTACCTTTACCTGTCGGGCCACGATCCGGCCGAGATTTACCGTATGCGCCTGCCGAAGGCCGGTTCGGTGCTGGAACTGGTCGAGGTGCTGCCCATGACCATCCGCGGCCAGGGCATCGCGTGGGATCGCAGCCAGCCCGACGTGATGTACGGAATCGTCCGCGCCACCCGCAAGGAACTGGAAGCGGGCGGCTCGCACAAGGTCACGGTGTCGCGGCTCAAGCCCTGACTGTTTCGGATGCCGCTCGGACGTCGCCCCGCGGGCGACGAATCCGCCGACGGCCTATCTCGCCATCAGCTGGACGCTGCCGCTCACCGTCACCGTGACGGTCGCCCTTCCCGGCTCTACCGGCTGCAGTTCGTCCGCGCCACCAGTTGAGGCGGCGCGCATCGAACGCACGCCCTGCAGCCCCACGAGCCCCGGTTCGCCCGCCGCCACCGCCACTTCGCGCAGACTGTAGCCGGCGAACCCGAACTGCCGGGCGTACGAATCGGCACGCGCCCTGAATCGACTGATCGCCTCGACCTCGACCTCCGCCTCGGTCCGCTCACGCGCCGCGCGCGACAGGCTGTAAGCCACGCGCGCGACCGTCATCCCCGTGATGCGGCCCGCCAGCTGGCTGATGGCACCGGTGTCGGTTCCCTCGATGACGAGTTCGGCCCGACCCTGCCAGCCGCTTTGCGCGCTTGTGCCGCCCGCCCGGGTCACGTAGCGCGGAGTGATCGAGAACGCGCCGGTGCGCACATCGACCAGACCGGGGCGCGCAGCGCTGCGGGCCTGCGTGAGCGCCGCGTCCAGAACCTTGCGCAGTTCAGACTGAAGCGCCGCCGCATCGGCACCTTCGCGCGCGATGGCCAGCGTGATCGACAGCGTGTCCTGCAGGACTTCGCGGCTTGCGTTCACGCCGAGATTGACGACGTTCTGGGGCGGTGCCTGCAGCACGACCGGTGGCTCGGCATGAACAGCACCGGCCAGCACCAGAACGGCCGCCACGATCGCGCAGCGGGCGGCAGCGAATTTCCGGAAAGGCGACATCAGTGGATCCTTGTCATCGAGCGTCGGGATTCGAATCGCGAGAGTACGCCTTGTGTCGAATCCGGTTCCCTGTACCTGACCGCCGCGCGCGCGCAGCGCTGGAGATCAGACCGTTTCATCTGCGCCCGCCGGGGATACCGGCGCGCTGTGCGGTATGTTCGCGCACTGCGATCCGCCCGAACGACAGCCGCCCATGCCTGCCTCATCACCCATGCCCGCCGTCCCGCCCAGCCCTGCCCTGTCGGACCGTTCCTCCCCATTGGAAATCCTTTGGGTGTTCCTGCGGCTGGGGCTCACCTCATTCGGCGGGCCGGTGGCGCATCTGGGCTACTTCCGCACCGAGTTCGTCGAGCGCCGCCGCTGGATGGACGAACGCAGCTATGCCGACCTGGTAGCCCTGTGTCAGTTCCTGCCAGGCCCGGCGAGCAGCCAGGTCGGCATCGGCGTGGGCATGGCGCGAGGCGGCTGGGCCGGCTCCCTGGCGGCGTGGCTCGGCTTCACGCTGCCCTCGGCGCTGGCCCTGATCGTGTTTGCGCTGGTGCTGTCGCGCCACGCCGAGTGGGCAGACAGCGGAATCGTCCACGGCCTTAAGGTTGTCGCGGTGGCCGTGGTGGCCCAGGCGGTCTGGGGCATGGCGCGCTCACTTTGCCCCGACCGCCCGCGCGCCGCCCTGACCATCGGCGCGGCGCTGGTGACGCTGCTCGTGCCCAGCGCATTCGCTCAGGTTGGCGCAATGGTCGCCTGCGCAGTGATCGGATGGCTGTGGCTGGACATCGCAGGCCAGCCGATGGTCGAGCACCGAAC
>DAONCJ010000690.1:0-2527 GCA_035401985.1 Burkholderiaceae bacterium
CCATCATTCCCGAAAACGCGTTGATCAGATGGGCGTAGGCCTGCATCGAGCTGAGCGGGCCGGTCTGGCCGAATCCGGAGATCGAGCAGCAGACCAGCGAGGGATGCAGCGCCCGCAGCGAGGCGGCGTCCAACCCGTACTTGGCCATCACTCCGGGCGAGAAGTTCTCGACCACCACGTCGGCCTTCGCCACCAGCTCGAGCACCAGCGCCCGCGCCCGCGGATGCGCGAGATCGATCGCGATGCTCTCCTTGCCGGCGTTCATCCGCGCAAAATAGGCGCTCTGGTCGGTCCGCTGGGGATCGAGCTGCAGGCCGACATAGCGCACTTCATCGCCCTCGACGGGTCGCTCGATCTTGATCACGCGGGCCCCGAGATCGGCCAGCAGTCGGGTGCAGTACGGCCCGGCGAGCACCCGGGTGAAATCGACGACGGTGAAGCCGGCGAGCAGGGGTTCGTCGGCGGGCGTGGCGGCGGGCGGAGTCATGGGTTCGGCCATTGGAATGGTTGAGCGACAGAGGGCGCACGACACTAGCATGGCCGGTTGCGCCGTGCCTTCATGCATGGCAGTACACTGATGTATGGAACATGCCGGCCGTGCGCCGATGAGAGGACTTTCGAGATGACCGAACTGGTTGTGCGTCGCCTGCTGGTCGACCTTGAGGCGCCTTTCGAGCGGCGCTGGAATGGCGGCGATGCGTTTCGCACCGCGTTCTTCAACGCCCTGTCGATGAGCTTTCCGGTCGGCGAACAGTTCTTCATCGATTCGGTGCGTGCCGGCCTGAAGACACTGGACGAGGCGCAAAGGGCGCCCCTGGCTGCCGAAGTGCAGGGCTTCATCGGGCAGGAGGCTACGCACCGGCGCCTGCATGCGCTGTTCAACGGGCATCTCGAGCGCCAGGGGCTGCGCAACACCCTGGAAGGACGGGCGGCAAGGCGGATCGCAGCCAATGCGCACCTCGATGGACGGATGCACCTGGGCGCCACGGCCGCCACCGAACATCTCACCGCCCTCTTTGCCGACTGGCTGCAGCACCACCCGGAGGCCCTGGCGGGCGCCGAGCCGCGCCTGCAGACGCTGTGGATGTGGCATGCCGCCGAAGAGGCCGAGCACCGCAGCACCGCGTTCGATGTCTACCTGGCCGCCGGCGGCAGCCAGAAGTGGCGGGTGCGCCTGCTGCACTATGTGACGTTCATGTTCTTCGCCGATGTGACGCGCCAGACGCTGCGCAACCTGTGGCACGACGGCAGTCTGTTCAAGGCCTCGACCTGGACCAGCGCCTGGCGGCTGCTGTTCCGCAAGAACGGTCTGGTGCGGGGCAACGTCGCCCTCTGGCGCCGATACAAGGCGCCCGATTTTCATCCCGACCAG
Source organism: Burkholderiaceae bacterium (assembly GCA_035401985.1). Classification (GTDB taxonomy): domain Bacteria; phylum Pseudomonadota; class Gammaproteobacteria; order Burkholderiales; family Burkholderiaceae_E; genus Quisquiliibacterium. Next base: position 1,373 of record DAONCJ010000690.1, read on the forward strand.
CAGGATGCCACGCTGTCGGTGCGCTGGCTGCGCGAGCACGCCGATCAGTTCTCGGTGGTCGGACGCGCCGGTTGAGTTCTGCGCGCTCCGGGCTGTCGCGGGGCGTGGTCCTCGCGGCGCTCGCCGTAGCGGGGGCTGCGGGTGCGGCCGTCTGGCTGACATTCGGTGGCGCGCCGACCTCGCCTGCCCCGGCGGGGGCTGTGCGCGACTGCCCGCTGCCGGCTGTGCCGGCAGGCGCGCCGCATCCCGGGCTGGTCTGGGTTCCGGCCGGCCGCTTCGCGTTCGGCGACGGGGTCTATCCGGAGGAGCAGCCGGTGACCGAAAGAACAGTGGCCGGCTTCTGGATGGACCGCACCGAAGTCACCAACGACCAGTTCGCGGAGTTCGTCAAGGCCACGGGCCATGTCACCGTCGCCGAACGAGCGGTGGATGCCCAGGCGCATCCCGGGCTGCCGGCGGACATGCGCGAACCCGGGGCGGTGGTGTTCACCAGCCCGGTGCAGGGTGCGGCCGGCTCCTCGCTCACTGACTGGTGGCGCTACACGCCCGGTGCGAACTGGCGCCATCCCGAGGGGCCGCGCAGTTCGATCGCCGGTCGCGGCGCCTATCCGGTGGTGGCGGTGGCTTATGAAGACGCGCTGGCCTACGCGCGCTGGAAGGGGCGCACCCTGCCGACCGAGATCCAGTGGGAATGGGCGGCGCGCGGCGGACAAGGGGCGAGCGCCCCGGCCGCGGACGAACAGCCGACGCAGGCCAACACATGGCAAGGAATGTTTCCGGTGCTGGACACGGCGCAGGACGGCTTCCGCGGGGCGGCTCCGGTCGGCTGCTTCGCGGCCAACCGCTACGGCCTGTTCGACATGATCGGCAACGTCTGGGAACTGACCGCCGACGAGTACACGGACAGCCATGCCTTCGGCCCGGCCACGGGCGCCGGTGGACCGGTGCGCTCGGCCGCGGGCGCGGCGCGGCGGGTGATCAAGGGTGGATCGTTTTTGTGCGCGCCGAACTATTGCCGGCGCTACCGGGCCGCAGCCCGACAGCCGCAGGAAGACGATCTGGCGACCAGCCATCTCGGCTTTCGCACGGTGCTCAACGCGCAGGGCCCGCCTGCTGACGGATCAGATATTCGCCGATGATGCCCTTCAGGTAGGC
>DAONCJ010000691.1:0-2518 GCA_035401985.1 Burkholderiaceae bacterium
AATCCCTGGATGCGAGTCAGTGAGCGGCTGCACCGGCCCGGTGTGGTGCGCACCAACGAACGGCTGGACAGCTTCCTGCGCGAGTCCGACGCACTCTACCGGTCGGGGTATTACAACGACTGGATGCGTCCGCAAGGCTTTCGCCACACGATGGGCAATACGTTGCTCAGCGAAGACGATCTGGTCGCCAACATCACACTGATGCGACCGGTCGACATGAACACGTTCAGCGCAAGCGAGGTCCAGTCGTTCGAGCGCCTGAGCCGGCATATGACCCGCGCGCTGCAGATGGCAGTCCGACTGGAGCGGCTGGAAGCCACGTCGACCGGTCCGGCCGCCTTCGATGCGATCCCGCTGCCCATTGCACTGGTCGACGAGCACCGGCGCCTGCTGCACGCCAACCCAGCGATGGAATCGCTGCTTCGTCGGCGCAAGGGGCTGGAACTGCGCAAGGGCGTGCTGATCGCCCGCGCGGTCGCAGCGCAGCAGGAACTGGCGCACCGAGTGGCCTGCGCAATTGATCGGAGCTCAGCCGATTGGCCGGCTCCCGGGCCGTTGTGGCTGCCCGGCAGCCCAAATGATTGCCTCAGCGTGCAGGTGATGCCGGTGGCCGGTGGCCAGGGTCGCTATCTGCCACCGGTGCGTTGCGCGCTGGTGATGGTGGTCGATGCGTCCGCTGTGCCTGCCGCACAGACACCGGCTGCACAAGCCCTGCTGGTCCAGCACGGCTGCACGAATTCAGAGGCTCGCCTCGCGATGCTGATCTGCGAAGGCCGCGCCTTGCGCGCTGTGGCGGCCGACATGGGCATCACCTATGGCACGGCGCGCGTCTACCTGAAGACAGTGTTCGAGAAGCTGGACGTGCACACGCAGGCGCAGTTGGTGGCGCGCGTGCTGCAGCCGCGCGCACCTGACCGTCAATAGGTTCACGCAGACGAATCCGTCGGAGGAGACTTAAAATCCCCCGACCGATGGTCATGCCGGTTCGAGTCCGGCTGGGCGCACCAGCCATCGTCAGTCAACAGCGCGGCCGTTTGCCTGTAAAGTCGGCGCCCATCTTCCTGCGTCGATCGGCGACACGATGTCCAATCACTCCTTCAAGGGCCGGGTTGCGGTCGTCACCGGGGCCGCCTCGGGCATCGGCGAAGCGCTGTCTCGCGCACTGGCCGCCGGCGGTGCGCGACTGGCGATCAGCGACATCCACGGCGAGCGACTCACCCGCCTCGCGGCCGAGCTGACCGCCGCCGGCGCCGAGTGCATGGCCCGCGAGCTCGATGTCGCCGATCCTGCCGCCGTGCAGGCCTTCGCCGACGAGACCGAGGCCGCGTACGGCCGTGTCGATCTGGTGTTCAACAACGCTGGCGTGGCGATGATCTCGGGCGTCGAGGCGGCGCCGCTGGCCGATGCGCACTGGCTCATGAACATCAACTTCTGGGGCGTCGTGCATGGCTGCAGAGCCTTCGCACCGGCGCTGCGCCGCGCGGGCGGCGGGCACCTGGTCAACGTGTCGAGCATCTTCGCGATGGTGTCGATGCCCAGCCAGGCCTTCTACAACGCCTCCAAGGCCGCGGTGCGCGGGTTTTCCGACGCCCTGCGCGAGGAACTGCGCGGCACCGGCATCCAGGTGCTGTGCGTGCATCCGGGCGGTGTCAAGACCCGGATCGCCGAGGACGCGCGGATCCGCGACCTGCATTTCGTGGCCACCGATGCACCGACGATGCGTCGGCGGTTTCTCGCCGCGGCCCGCACCACGCCGGCGACGGCCGCCGAGACGATTCTGGACGCTGTGCGTGCCGGTGATGCGCGGGTGCTGGTTGGTGGCGATGCGAAGCTGCTCGATGCGATGTTCCGACTGGTCCCCAGCCGCGCTTCGCGCTGGCTGAGCAGTCTGGCGAAACGCCAGCGCGGCGCTTCGTCGACCGCGCACTGACAGGATCGGACCATGCTCGCCCGCCTGCTGCGCCGAATCATTCTGTTCCAGCTCGCCCTCGCGGTGCTGATCGCGATGGCGCTGATCCACCTCACCCGGCTGGCGCCGGCCATCGCCTGGCCGGTCGCGATGTCATGGCTGCTGGTGCTGCCGATGCTGTCGATGCTGCGCTCGTTCAGTCGTGCGCGCCGCCACCAGGGGGCGCAGGCCGAGGCTTCGGCGCCTTCGCACTGGCTGCGGGCAGTCCGGGTCGAGATCGTCTGCATCTGGCAGCTGTTCCTGTGGCGCCAGGTCATCGCGTCGCCCACTGAACCGGAAGGACTCAGCGAGGCACCCACCACTGCTTCCGGCGTGGCACGGGTTCCGGTGCTGCTGATCCATGGCTTCGTGTGCAACCACCGGATCTGGGACGAGATGTCCGCGCATCTGCGCAGCCAGGGTCATCCGGTTCGGCGCATCGACCTCGAACCGCTGTTCTGCTCGATCGACCAGTATGCGTCACGCATCGAGGCGGCTGTCGCCGCCACGCTGGCCGAGCATCGCTGCGAGCATCTCGCGGTGATCGGCCACAGCATGGGCGGACTCGCC
>DAONCJ010000692.1:0-2516 GCA_035401985.1 Burkholderiaceae bacterium
AGCCCTGCTCCTCGAGCGTCGCCACATCGGGGAGCTTCGACATCCTGCGCGGCCCGAAAGCAGCGATGGGCCGCAGGCTGTTCGACTGCAGCCGCGGCGACACGCCCTGGTAGCTGCCCAACGCCAGCGTGACCACGCCCCCGGCCACGTCCTGCCACATCTGCGCTTCGCCCCGGTAGTGGACGGCCGTCACCTTCATGCCATAAAGCTTGTTCATCCGTGCGGCGATCATGTGCGGGAACGACCCCGCCGCATAGGTGCCCATCGTGATCTCGCGCCCCTTGGCCCAGGCCATGAACTCGCGGAAGTTCGTGGCCGGGATCTTCGCATCGATGCACAGCGGCAGGCTGCCCGCGTTCAGCACCGAGATGTAGCTGAAGTCCTTGTCCGGATCGTAGGGCAGCTTGCTGTACAGCACCGTGTTCTGCACATAGGCGGTGGAGATCGTGTACAGCAGCGTGTAGCCGTCGGCCGGTGCACGGGCCACCTCCTGGCACGCGATGATGGACCCTGCCCCGGGCTTCATCTCGACGATCATCTGCTGACCGAGCCGGGTCGACAGGTAGGCGGCATACGCGCGCGACATGGCGTCTGCAAGGCCACCGGCCGCAACGCCGACCACCAGCCGGATGGGCCGCACAGGCCAATCGGCGGCGAGGGCCGGTGCCGCCAGACTCGACAGGGTTGGCGTGGCGCCCAGGGCCAGCGCGCTGCCGACGAAGCGTCGGCGCTCGGGTGAAAGGGGCATGTTGCATGTCTCCAGAGTGCTGGCGCGTTGCGAAGCGCGGTGGTCGGCGCGGACCGGTGACGGGCACCGTTCACAACGATAGTGCTGCAAGGGATCGAGGCGGGGAAAACGCGCCTTTGAAAACGGACCCGGTGCCGATTGGCGTCAGGACCGGGCCTCGGCCGGGAAGCTACCCGGCGGGCATTTCAGGCAGTCTCACACCTCGTCGACGCAGCAATATCCGTTCGATCAACGAAAGCTTCCGGTAGATCGGCTCGAAATCCTCGAACAGCGCCGCATCGTCCGGCGGGGCCTTGCGGAACTTGTCCTCGCGACGAACCAGATCGAACACTTCGCCGAAGCTGCGCTGGCCATCGATGAACTTGAAGACGAACTTGACGTACCGGCCGGTGTCGACCTGGAACGAGAAGCCGCTGTGAGCGTGGTCCATGACCAGCGGCTGCGCGGTGTTGCGATGGATCATTGCCGACAATTCCGGGCCGCTGATCGGCTCGTGCGCGAAGAACGGCACCATCTGCGCATCCCCATACCGCGCGACCGCATCTGGCTTGCGGGTTGCGAACAGCGAATGCGTGATCAGCGTGCCGCCGAGCAGTTCGGCCATCGCCTGCTGCTCGCGCAGAGGCCGCGCGGCAATCTCGCTCAACAGGGCGGGCTTGCGCGGCCCCAGCACCATGGCGCAATCGTACGGCGCAGCACCGCGGCCAACGTCGGTGAAGCTGAAATGAAGCCCGTGCAGGTCGACGAGCCAGTCATACAGCTCGTCGACACTGTAGGCACGGTCGGTCGAATGCAGCAGCAGATCGTAGATGCCGGCGTCGCCCATCTTGTGATCGTGATGGAGCTCCTGGGCCCGCATGAACCAGTTGCCGCGCGGCAGATGCGCGAGCAGTTCCCTGGCGTGGGCGAGTTGCGCCGCCACGTCGCTGGCCCCGTCGGCGTGCATCATTCGCAAGGCCTGCTGAAGCTGATAGACGCCCGTGCGACCGATGCGAGCGTAGACCATCAGACCAAGCACGCCATCAGTCGACAGCACGGACAACAAGGCGCGCAGGCCGGCGTCCGGATCGGAAAGATGGTGCAACACACCGCTGCAGTTGATGTAGTCGAAGGGCGCCAGTCCAAGCGAGGGCAGGTCGAGCAGCGAGCGATGCAGCCACTGGATATTGGTGAGCCCGCGCTGGCGCGCCCGCTGTTGCGCAACCGACAGGCTCGCCTCGCTGAAGTCAAGATGGACGATCTGTGCATCGGTCGCGCGCAGCTGCTCGGCCAGAAAGATCGTGCCGTCGCCCGTGCCGCCGCCGGCCACCAGCACACGAAAGCCATCGCCGAACGACTGGCTGCCGGCGAAGCCGTGATGGTTGATCATCGGCAGCGAATCGAGCCATGTGCGGATCAGACGTTTTCCCTCATCGGCCGGATTGCGCGGCGGATAGGGAAGCGCTTCGTACTGCGCGCGCACCTGTGGCAGATGGCTGGAGTCGGAAAGGGTCATGACCACCAATGATACCGATCAGGTGGTTCGCAAAGCGCACCGTGCACCGCCGCTCGGCGTCCCGCCAAGCCGTCTGATTTCAGCATTCGCGGATGCGCGCCCGTGCCACGGCGCCCAGCCGGTGCCGCGTGCTATGTTCGTTTTTCTCCCGCCCTCCCCCGAGTGAGACGCGTCCATGCCAGACACGCACCCAGGCTCCACGCATCAAGTACCAGACTGCGACGTCGTGGTCATCGGCGCAGGCACGGCCGGCATGCATGCTTTCAACACCCT
>DAONCJ010000693.1:0-2515 GCA_035401985.1 Burkholderiaceae bacterium
CATGCCGCATCTCGTGATCCAGTACACGCCCGGGCTGAGCGCCCGCAGCGACATCCCGGCCCTGTGCCGCACGCTGTCCGATCTGCTGGTCGGCTTCACCGACGACGATGGCAGCCGGCCGTTCCCCGTCGGGGGCGTGCGCGTGCTGGCTTTCCCGGCCACGCATGCCAGCGTGGCAGACGCCGGTCAGGCCTACGACTTCGTCTATCTGAACCTGCGCATCGCGCCCGGACGCAGCCGCGCCGTCATCGAACGAGCCGGCCAGGCGATGACGGCAGCCGCGCGGGCCCATTTCGAGCCGATCATGGCCGCAGCGCCCATGGGGCTCACGCTGCAGATCGACGAGACGACTCCCGTGTTCGACGCCAAGGTCGGCACCCTGCATGCGCACTTCAAAAGGTGAGGCGATGAACACGACTTTCGATCTGATCACCCTGGGCGCCGGCTCCGGCGGCGTGGCCGCTTCCCGGCGGGCTGCGGCCCATGGCGCGCGCGTGCTGATCGCCGAAGACAGCCGGGTCGGCGGAACCTGCGTGATCCGGGGTTGCGTGCCCAAGAAGCTGATGATGTACGCGGCCGGCTTCAGCCATGCGCTCGAGGAAGCCCGGGGCTTCGGCTGGACCGGCGTGTCCGGGCGCTTCGAGATGGCCCGCTGGGCCGACGCCAAGGCCGCCGAGATCGACCGGCTGGAAGGGCTCTACCGCACGATGCTGGACACCGCCGGCGTCACTCTGGCGATGGGCCGCGCCCGCCTGACGGGACCTGGCGAGGTCGAGATCAACGGCCAGCGTTACCAGGCGCCGCGCATTCTGATCGCCACGGGCGGCGCGCCGGCGCGCGATGCCATCCCCGGCCTCGAACACGCAATGACCTCCAACGAGGTGCTCGACATGCGCGAGCTGCCGGCCTCCGTGCTGGTGATCGGCGGCGGCTACATCGCGGTCGAGTTCGCCAGCATCCTGGCCGGCCTGGGTTCGCGCGTGACGCTGGCCTACCGCGCCGAACTGCCGCTGCGCGGCTTCGATGTCGACCTGCGCGCTCGCCTGGCGGCGAGCCTGACCGAGCGGGGCATCGAACTGGCGTCGGGCGTGGACCTGAGCTCGCTCGAGCAGGATGTCGAGGGCTTCCGGCTGCTGCGGGCCGACGGATCGACGCTGCGCGCCAAGGCTGCGCTCAACGCCACGGGCCGACACCCCAACACCGCCGGGCTCGGGCTCGAAGACTTGGGCGTGACCCTCGCATCGGACGGTTCCGTGGTGGTCGACGCCGACAGCCGCAGCACGGTTCCGGGCATCTGGGCGATCGGGGATGTGACCAACCGGGTCAACCTCACGCCGGTGGCCATCGCCGAGGGCCGCGCCTTCGCGGACAACGAGTTCGCAGGCCAGCGCCTGCGGGTCGACCACCGCACGGTGGCCAGCGCCGTCTTCACCGATCCGCCGATGGCGACGATCGGGCTGACCGAACTGCAGGCCTGCGCGCAGGGACCCGTGGCGGTCTTCGAGTCCGAGTTCCGGCCGATGAAGACGGCGTTCGCCGGAGGCACCTCGCGCACCTACATGAAGCTGGTCGTCGACGGCCTGAACGATCGGGTGCTGGGTGTCCACATGCTGGGCACCGACGCGCCGGAGATCGTCCAGAGCCTGGCGGTGGCGCTGAGCTGCGGTGCGACCAAGCGCGACTTCGACCGGACCATCGCGGTCCATCCGACGGCCGCCGAAGAGTTCGTGCTGATGCGCGAACCGGTGCGCCGCACCGCGGGTGTCGCCCCGGCATGAACACGCCGCCGGTCGAGGCGGACGTCGCCATCGTCGGCGGCGGACCCTGCGGCCTGATGGCCGCCAATGAACTGGGCCGGCGCGGCGTGCGCGTGGTGCTGGTCGACGACAAGCCCTCGACCGCCTTCAACCCCCAGGCCAACGCCACCCAGGCGCGCACGATGGAATACTTCCGGCGCCTGGGCTTCGCCGACGAGATACGCGCGCTCGGCCTGCCCGCCGGCTTCCCGACCGACATCGCCTATTTCACGCGCTTCGCCGGCCATGAACTGGCGCGCTTGCGCCTGCCTTCGGCCCGCGAGGCCGCGACGCTGGCGCGCTCGTTGTCGGGCTCGTGGAGCACCGCCGAGCTGCCCCATCGCATTTCGCAGAAATTCGTCGAGGCGGTGCTCCGGCGCCATGCCGAGGCCCTGCCCGGTGTGTCGATCCACTACGGCTGGCGGATGCGCGAATGGCAGGACGAGGGCACCGGCGTGAGCCTTCGGGTGGAGCCCGGTGGGGGCGGTCCGTCGATCGGCATCCGTGCGCGCTACCTGATCGGCGCCGACGGACCACGCAGCACCATCCGTCAGACACTGGGCATCGCCTGGCGCGGCGAGACCGGCGTGGTGCGCGACTTCATGGGCGGGCGCATGCTGGCGATCTATCTGCAGGCGCCCGACTACTACCGGACCGCGCCCCATGCGCCCGCCTGGATGAACGTCTGCTTCAACCGCGAACGCCGCGCGTTCATGATG
>DAONCJ010000694.1:0-2509 GCA_035401985.1 Burkholderiaceae bacterium
CAGCAAGGCGAGCCAGGCGGCCAGCGGCACGGCAGGCCGGGCGTTCGCAGGAAGGCGGACCGGGTCCGACATGAGCGGGCTCAGCCCCCCGCTTTGCGCAGCCGGCGGATCAGGCTCGAGGTGTCGTGACGACCGCCACCGGCGGCCTGGACATCGCCGTAGAACTGGTCGATCAGGGCGGTCGCCGGCAGCGGCGCGCCATTGCGCCGCGCCTCGTCCAGGCACAGGCCGAGGTCCTTGCGCATCCAGTCGACCGCAAAGCCGAAGTCGAATTTGTCGTCGACCATGGTCTTGCCGCGGTTGTCCATCTGCCAGCTCTGTGCCGCGCCCTTGCCGATGACGTCGAGCACCAGCTTCATGTCCAGGCCGGCGGCCAGCCCGAAGTTCACGCCTTCGGACAGGCCCTGGAGCAGACCTGCGATGCAGATCTGATTGACCATCTTGGCGAGCTGGCCGGCGCCCGACTCGCCGATCAGCGTGAAGGCGCGCGAAAAGGCCATCGCCACCGGCCGGACCCGGTCGAAGACCGGGGCGTCGCCGCCGACCATCACGGTGAGCTGGCCATTGACCGCGCCTGCCTGTCCGCCCGACACGGGCGCGTCGAGGAACTCGAGCCCATGGCGGCGCGCCGTCTGGTGCAGCTCGCGTGCGACCTCGGCCGACGCGGTGGTGTGGTCGACGAACACGGCTCCGGACTGCATGCCGGCGAAGGCGCCGTGTTCACCGAGCACGATCGAGCGCAGGTCGTCGTCATTGCCCACGCAGGCGAAGACGAAGTCGGCGCCATGGGCGGCCTGGCGCGGCGTGGCGCAAGAGCGTCCGCCATATTCGGCGGCCCACTGATCGGCCTTGGCGGCGGTGCGGTTGTACACCGCGACTTCGTGTCCGGCGCGGCGCAGATGGCCAGCCATCGGATATCCCATCACGCCCAGGCCGAGAAAGGCGACCTTGGCAGGGGCGATGGCGTCGTAGGTTCTCTGGTTCATGGGGCGCTCTTGGGGCGGGTCGAACGGGAACCCGAATTCTAGTCGCTTCGCGGGTCACCCGGCCGGCAGGCGGTCGTCCCGGGTCGGAGGCCGGTGCGCAAGCCGCCGCCCATGTGCCGGATCAGGTCGTCATGGCAGAACCGTAGCGCACGCGCTCGACCGTGGCCCCCTGCTCGCGCAGCGCGTGCTGCAGGCTGTCCTCGCCGACCAGGTGAAGGGCGCCGACCAGAGCAAAGACGTCGCCGGGCGCCTGCATGACCTGCAGCAGACGGCGCGCCATCCGCTCGTCGCGTTCGCCGAACATGCGCCGGCGCAGCGCAAGCAGCCTCCCGCCGTCGCCGAATGAGCGCGCCTTCAGCGCCGCCAGCCGCGCATCGTCACCGCGCCGCCAGGCGTCCACGATGTCGCTCAGTGGCCGGTCCCATTCGCCGATCCGGCGGAAGCGATCGGCGAGCTGCGCCGCCTGCTCGGTGAGGCTGCCGCCAGCCAGCGCCTCGACCTGTTCCTCGAGCTCCTCGAGTTCGATGATCGGACGCTGCAGGGCGCGGGCCCGGCCCAGGAAATACGCGTCGAGCCCCATGCCGGGCTGAGCAGCCAGCCGGGTGTCGTCCTGGCTGATCAGCATCGTCGACAGCGCCCAGGGCTGCAGGCGCAGGCGGCTCTGCCATTCGTGCACGCCCATGCCGAAATGACGCCGCAGGGCGGTCAGCGTCGGCTCGTCGATGAAGTGCTCGAGACTCTGCCCCTCGGGCAGCAGCGCACGCGCGCGAAAGGCCTCGCGCAGCTGTTCATAGTTCTGCCCGGCGTTGATTTCGCAGGCCAGCCGGCGGCTGGACTGCCATGCCTGCTCGACCGGTTCGGGCAGGGGGTAGAAGCGCGACAGTCCGATGTGGATGCTGCCGAACAGCCATGCGCCGCAGGATGCGGAGTCGGCGCACACCCGGTACAGCGCCGGCTGGAAATCGGCGAAAGGCAGGCTCCGATAGGCGCAGCCCGGGAGGCTGGCTCCCGCCGCCAGTCCCAGCAGCGTGCGGACGGTCGCGCGGCGGGCGGGATCAGTCACGAGACTCGGGCCCGTGCCAATGCGGGCGCCGGTGCGGATTCCGGCGCGCCCGCTCAGAACGCGGCTGCGTGCCCGTCGCGCCGGCTGTCGCTGGCCGCCGCATAGCCGTCTTCCATGTCGTCGGTCAGCCGCCAGATGAACTGGCCCGAGCCGAAGTCCATGTACGCGTCGGTGGTCATGCCCAGATGGTGGCCACGCTGGCGCAGCGCCTCGATCACCGACGGTTCCATCGTCGGCTCGATGTCGACGTTCAATCCGCGCTGCACCTTCCAGCGCGGCGCATCGCAAGCCGCCTGCGGATTCTGCCGGTGGTCGAGCATCCGGGTGAGCGTCTGCATGTGGCCCTGCGGCTGCATGTTGCCGCCCATCACGCCGAAGCTCATCTGGGGCGCGCCGTCCTTCATCAGGAAGGCCGGGATGATGGTCTGGAACGGCCGCTTGCCCGGCGCCACGCAGTTGG
>DAONCJ010000695.1:0-2508 GCA_035401985.1 Burkholderiaceae bacterium
TCTCGAGCCAGTAGCTGGCGTGAATGCGTCGGGTCATGGTGGGGCCGTTCAGGCGTTTGATTCGTCAGGTGATGCGTTCGATGCTTTCGGCCAGTTCCGCAGGGTCGAACACGCCCTTCCAGTCATCGCGCATCAGGCGCGGCTTGCCGAAGGTGATCGCCTTGTTGCAGGCGTCCGAGAACTGCCCCGGGATCTGCTTGAAAATCACCGCCGAGAGGATCGTCATGTGACCCAGCAGGAAGTCGCGGGCCGCCTCGGCAGGCACGCCGCGCGCGACCACCTCGTCCATCGCCTCGCGCATCACGTCCAGCAGCGTGGCACAGACGGTCTCGGACAGGCCCGGCTCGAGCAGGGCCATCTGTTCGACCGTGACGCGGTGCGAGCGCACGATCGGCTGGTAGATGGTCTTGGCGATGTCCTCGCCCAGCGCGAACGCCTCTTCGGGGCCCTGCATCAGCGCGCTGACGATCGACTGCGGCGCCGTGGCGCCGCCAAAGTAGTCCGGTGCGCCGGCCACGTGCACTTCGGGTGCGAAGATCGACGGATGGCAGGGATGCGCGACGAAGTAGGTCAGATCGGGGCGTTGCGGCAGATGACCGGCGAAGGGTGCGGCGGCATCGAGCGTCATCACCATCGTGCCGGCCGGCAGTTGCGGTGCGATGTCGGCGGCAAGCCTGCCGATCAGGGTGTCCGGCACGGCCAGGATCACCACGTCGACGCCCTCCAGCGCGGCCTGCGCCGACATGCACTCGATGCCGAGCTCCTCCTTCAGGCGCTTGCGGCCGGCTTCGCCGACCTCGACGTGGCGCACCTGGTAGGTGGAACGCTGCAGATTCCCCGACAGGCGAACGCCCATCTTGCCGCCAGCGCCGAACAGCGCGATCGATCGAGTCATGTCATCCCTCAGGCTTGTGTGATGGCCGGATGGTATGACAAGCGCGGGCGGGCGTTTGCCTTTCAGTCGGGCGATGTCCTCAGCGCGGGCGCCCAGGCGGGTGCCTCGCGCGCCGGCGGGTGAACCAGGCAAGACCGGTCAGCGCAGCGGCGAACAGAGCGAGCGTGGCCGGCTCGGGCGTCGAGTTGTTCGGCGGCGGGCCCGGGCGATCCTCGCGGTCGCCAAGCACGCTGACATTGCCGCACACGTCGGGCACCATCACCGCGTAACGCCTGCCTTCGTCATCGGTCGCCTCGTACAGATCGGCCCGTTCGACATGCCCCGGCTTGAAGTTGACGCGGGCGTTGAAGCACATCGTCTTGCCGAAGGCCATGTTGAACGACAGTGGATCGAACTGGCGGCGCTTGCTGACGGTGGTGATGGCCTCGCGGGTGATCTCGACCCGGTCGCTGACCAGCTTCTTTTCGACCATGGCCTCGAACTTGCGGATCGCGCTTTCGGGCATGCGCGCCGCAACGAGCGCCTGGGTGACCGTGCCCTCATAGGGCATGCGCCCGGGCACGCCCCACGCGCAACCCCGGCGCAGCGTCAGCGGGGAGACCGCCTGACCCTGACGCGGATCGTCCTGTGACAGCACTTCGCCATCGTAGCTTTCGCCCACGTCCACCGGCAGGGGAGGCAGCATCTGGCGCTGAGCGGCGGCGCGGGCCAGCTTCGCGCTGCGGGCTGCCTTGTCGCTGAGGACCATCCGTGCCACCTGCACGCCAGTCAGCGCGAGCGCAGCGCCGATCAGCAGCCAAAGGATCCGCGAACGCCAGGTCAGTCGTGCGCGACCGTCGCCCGAGTCGTCCGGCAGCTCGTCGGAAACGATGCCCTCCCAGGTGCACGATCCATTGGTGCATTGGTAACGGTGGACCGACCGGAATGCCCCGAGCATCCGATCGCCCAGGTGGCGGTGCACCTTTTCGAGTTCGCTGCCGCACAGAGGGCACAGGTGAATCTGGGGACCGCCGGTCATTCGTGCCCGGATCATTGAGAGAGTCAACCGTCGACTGATCGGCCGATGGTAGCGAACGGGCCGCTGGGTTTCATTGTCAATAGTCAGTCAGAACTGCGCATGCACCCGCAACGCCACGATCGAGACCGGCCCGCGGGCCGCGTTGTACGCCGGATTGTGTATGCGCTGGACGTCGGCGGTCAGCCACAGGCGCTCATGCAGCGCGAGGCTGTAGAACGCTTCGACGATGCGCTCCGGCTTGTATTCGAGCGCGCCATCGCCGATGAAGAACGAAACGCCACCAGCCGCCAGATAGTTCCGCCGATCGCGGGACAGGCCGCTGCGCATGAAGGACAGGCCGATCGTGTCGCCACTGCGCCCCCAGCGGCTGCCGCGGATCAGCAGCCCCGTCGACAGCGAGTCGTCCGCCTCGGTGAAGGCGTGGGTTTCGGTGCGTCCGTCGGTCTTCATCATGCGCAGGAAGTAGCCGACGTCCGGGGCGATCGCCTGCTCGAGGTTCACGCCGAGCCCGAACTTGATGCGCTCGCCGCGCCGGGCGGCAAAGAAGGTCTGGGGGTCGCCGCCGGGGTTCGCCTTCAGCAGTTCGGTCGCATCG
>DAONCJ010000696.1:0-1057 GCA_035401985.1 Burkholderiaceae bacterium
TCCGCGGTTTCCGGCCCGACCCAGTCCCCGAATCGACGATCCGCGAAGTTCTCGACATCGCCCGACTGGCCCCTTCCAGCAGCAACACTCAGCCCTGGCACATCGCGGTCGTGTCCGGCGAAGCCAGACGCCGCCTCGAATCGGCGATCTTCCAGGAGATCGAAGCGGGCAAGGCGCCCTACCCCGGTTTCCCGCCTGGCGGCGCCGGCCTGCAGGGCGATTACAAGCGTCGACAGTACGAATGCGCCTTCGGCTATTACGGCACGATGGGCATCGCCCGCGACGATCTGGCGGCGCGGCGCGAACTGCTCCTGAAGAACTGGCAGTTCTTCGGGGCACCGCACGCGGCGTTCCTGTCCATGCCAGGCACGATGAATCGCGCCAACGCGCTGGATGTGGGCATCTTCATGCAAAGCATCATGCTGCTGTTCGCCGAGCGCGGCATCGGCTGCTGCCCGCAGGGTGCGCTGGCCTCGTATCCCGATCCGGTTCGGGCGGTGGCCCGCATACCGGAGGGCAACACCATCCTGTGCGGACTGTCGTTTGGCTACGAGGAACCCGGCGCGCGGATCAACCAGGTGCGCATGGCGCGCGAGCCGCTGGACACCGTCGCCAGCTTCGCCAGCTAGCTGGCGGTTGTCTCCGGACCGAGCGCGCGCGCTGCGCCGGGCCGCGCCGGTGCGGCCCGCATCGGGAACCAAGCGCGCGCGAACTGCTTGAACTCGTCGCTGGCGGGATCTTCGGACAGCAGCGCGTCACGCTCCTCCCAGAAGGCCTCCCACAGTTCGGTCAGATCGGGATGCTGGGCGTAAGGCACGTTCGCCGTCAGCCAATCTTCGAACAGACGGTCGTCCGGCTTGCACTGGAGCTGCGCCTTCAGCAGGCCGGCGATGCTCTTCAAGCTGAACGGCGGCTTGCTCGTCACTCCGGCCAGACCTTGCAGCAGCACCAGCAGCAGCCGCGCCTCGTCGGTCGCGCCGCGCGTCAGCGCCTGCCAGTGGGCGGTGGTCGCGATGCTGTGACCGTCGACCTCGCCCAGCGTGTCGTCAGGCACTTC
>DAONCJ010000696.1:1157-2497 GCA_035401985.1 Burkholderiaceae bacterium
ATATTGAGCAGACCGAGCATGCTGCGCATCGCCCGCTCCAGGTCGCCCCGCAGGTACTCGGTGCCGAACAGATCGGCGATCTTGCGGATGGCGCGGGTGCCTTCGACCAGCAGTTCCTCACGACGCCGAGGTGTCAGCACGCCGGTGCGGATGCCGAGAGACCATGCCTGCTCGAACAGCGAGCGCGAATCATGGTGGGCGACGGTGCTCACAGCACGTCGTCCTCGTCATCGCGCTGAGCCGGCAGCATGCCGCGCTTGGGCGGCTCGACCGCCGGGGCACGCAGTGCTGCGCGCATCCGGCCGCGCAGCAGTTCGAGCACCACGCGGAAGATGTCCCAATGCTCGCAGCGCAGCCGCCAGGCAAGCTCACGCCAGTCGCCGTCCTGGATTTCCGACAGGCGCTCGATCGTGACGCTCTGGGTGTCGTTCAGCTCGCCTTCATCCAGATCGGCTGTCGACTGGACGATGCGCTCGAGTTCGTCCTCCTCGAGCAGACCGAAGCTGCCGTGACGAAAGAAGTGCTCGACTTCCTCATGGCGGTCGCTGAAATAGTCGACCAGAGCCTCCAGCCCCGCCTCGCTGCCGCCGAGTGCGTCGATGAACTCGTCGGACTTCGACTCGTGGGTGAACACGACCGAATTGATCATGCCCTTGAGCGCGTCGTGACGGCGGTCCTTGTAGGCCTTCTCGAGCGAAATCGCGGCCAGGAACTGCTGCGGCGAGATCAGCTCGCTGATCACCGACACCTTCGAGCTGTCGTGCTCGCGCAGGATCGCGACGACATCGCGCGCAGGCATCTCATCGATGAGCAGCGCCAGCGCCTGATCGCCCTCCTCGTCGGCCACGGTGACCAGCGCGCGTTCGGCCCGGTCGATGTCACCGCCGTAGACGAGCTCGGACACGGTCTTGATCATCGCATGCATCAGCGTTCGCCCCTTCTGTCAAAGCCGTGCTGCTCGAGATAGTCGTCGATGCGGACATCGTCGCCCGTGGGGCCGACATCGTCATGCCCGTCGCCGGCGTCGTCATCGCCGTCAGCGGCACCTTCCGCGGCTTCCTCTCTCACGTAAGGGTCGTCGTAGCGCGACAGCGCGTACTCCAATCCAAGCACCGTCGAGATGAAGTCTTCGCCGCTCTCGTGCGACAGCGCCTGCTCGATCATCGGTTCGGCCCAGGCGGCGATTCCGACTCCCGCCGCCGTCTCGAGCCAGGGAAGGAACTCGCCGGGTTCGCGACCCAGCAGCTCTTCGAACATCACCGCATCGGCGGGTTCGAAATCGAACGCCCCGTGAAAGGCGGCTGCGACCATGACCGGGTCGATGTCGATCATCGGCAGGA
>DAONCJ010000697.1:0-2494 GCA_035401985.1 Burkholderiaceae bacterium
ACCGGCATGAACATCCGGCAGCCGGTCATGCCGATGCGCATGTCGCAGGCCAGCGCCAGATCGGTGGCGCCACCGTACACGCTGCCGTTCAGCGCCGCGATGGTCACGAAGGGCAGCACCTCGAGCGAATCGAGCATGCGTTCGAGACGGTCGTCGAGTTCCGACAGGATGGCGTCCAGCGTGTAGCCCGAACTGAACGTGCGCTCGCCGGTGCCGGTGATGATCAGCGCCCGGATGGCCGGATCGCGGGCCAGCTCGGCGAACCAGCGCGTCATCGCATCGATGTCGGCCGGGTCGAGCCGGTTGTGCTCGGCCACCCGGTCCAGGCGCAATTGGGCGATGCCTTCGTGGACGCGGATGCGCGGGGCGCCAGCATGCGGGGCCAGCGCTGTTTCGTCGGCGGGCGCGGCCGGCCAGATCGGCGCGGCGGCGGAGGGCGGGGGAGAGGAGGAGGCGCTCATCCGGCTACTTTAATGGGAAGTGTCCCTGATGGTCTTGAAACAAGGGCTTGCGTCGCCCATTTACCCGGTAAGCTAATGGGTTTCGCTTCTCCTTCCCCATCCAATTCCAATGCGGGCCTTCGGGCCCGCCAAAGTGCGTCCACTATGGCTCAGTACGTTTACACCATGAACCGCGTCGGCAAGATCGTGCCGCCGAAGCGGCAGATTCTCAAGGATGTGTCGCTGTCGTTCTTTCCGGGCGCCAAGATCGGCGTGCTCGGCCTGAACGGTTCGGGCAAGTCGACCCTGCTGAAGATCATGGCCGGCCTCGACACCGACATCGAAGGCCAGGCAACCCCGATGCCCGGACTGAAGGTGGGCTATCTGCCGCAGGAACCTCATCTCGATCCCGACAAGACCGTGCGCGACGAAGTCGAGGCGGGCCTTGGCGAGGTCATGCAGGCCAAGGAAAAACTCGACGCGATCTATGCCGCGTACGCCGAACCCGATGCGGACTTCGACGCGCTGGCGGCTGAACAGGCCAAGTACGAGGCGATCCTCTCGACCTCCGGGGCCGACACCGAGTCGCAGATGGAAGTGGCCGCCGATGCGCTGCGCCTGCCGCCCTGGGACGCGGTGATCGGCCCGCTGTCCGGCGGCGAGAAGCGTCGCGTCGCCTTGTGCAAGCTGCTGCTCTCCAAGCCCGAGATGCTGCTGCTCGACGAGCCGACCAACCACCTCGATGCCGAGAGTGTCGACTGGCTCGAGATGTTCCTGAAGAAGTTTCCGGGCACCGTGGTCGCCGTCACCCACGACCGCTACTTCCTGGACAACGCGGCCGAGTGGATTCTCGAGCTCGACCGCGGCGCCGGCATTCCCTGGAAGGGCAACTACAGCTCGTGGCTCGACCAGAAACAAACCCGCCTGAAGCAGGAAGAGTCCTCTGAAAGCGCGCGTCAGCGGGCCCTGAAGAAAGAGCTCGAATGGGTTCGCCAGAACCCCAAGGGGCGCCAGGCCAAGAGCAAGGCCCGCCTCACGCGCTTCGAGGAACTCTCCAGCCACGAATACCAGAAGCGCAACGAGACCGCCGAGATCTTCATCCCGGTGGCCGAGCGCCTGGGCAACGAGGTCATCGAGTTCAAGAACGTCAGCAAGGGCTACGGTGATCGCCTGCTGATCGACAACCTCAGCTTCAAGATTCCGGCCGGCGCCATTGTCGGCATCATCGGTCCGAACGGCGCGGGCAAGTCGACGATGTTCCGCATGCTGTCGGGTCAGGAGCAGCCCGACAGCGGCGAAGTGACGATCGGCCACACCGTGCAGATGGCCTATGTCGACCAGAGCCGCGATTCGCTGCCCAACGACAAGACCGTGTGGGAAGCCATCTCCGATGGCGCCGACATTCTCACGGTCGGCCGCTTCGAGATGCAGTCGCGTGCCTACATCGGGCGCTTCAACTTCAAGGGAGCGGACCAGCAGAAGCTGGTGGGCAACCTGTCAGGTGGCGAACGCGGTCGGCTTCACCTGGCCAAGACACTTCTTGCGGGCGGCAATGTGCTGCTGCTGGACGAGCCGTCCAACGACCTCGACGTCGAGACGCTGCGTTCCCTCGAGGACGCGCTGATCGAGTTTGCCGGCACCATCCTGTGCATCTCGCACGATCGCTGGTTCCTCGATCGCATCGCCACGCACATCCTGGCGGCCGAGGGCGACTCGCAGTGGAACTTCTTCAACGGCAATTACAACGAGTACGAGGCCGACAAGCGGGCGCGTCTCGGTGAAGAGGGCGCCACGCCGCACCGCCTGCGCTTCAAGGCGCTGCGCTGAAGCGGGGCGGGGCGAATCAGGGCAGGGCGAAGCGGGCCCAGGCGCTTACTGCGCCTCGGCCCGGCTGAGGGCCGCCCGCAGATCGGCCAGCATCCGCGGGTCCTGGCGGGCGGCTTCGATGAACTGATGCTCCGCATGGGACTGCGCCAGAGCGGCGCTGAACCGGCGGGCCGCCTGCACCAGCCCGGCCGCGATCCGTGCCGAGGTCCGTGCGAACACCAGCGCGG
>DAONCJ010000698.1:0-2493 GCA_035401985.1 Burkholderiaceae bacterium
CCGAATCGTCGGCGACTCCGGGGAATACATTGACATTGACGACGGGTCTGCAGGCCATGCGCCTGGTGGGTTGGCTGGTGGTGGGCCTCATGCTGGTCGCCATGCTTTACGTAGCCGGCATCTCTTTTACTCACTGGGCAGGCATCGGCGTATGAACAAGCGCCAGACCCGCTTGTTCGCCATCGGTGCCACCGCGCTTTCAGCATTGGCCTTTGTCGCACTGACCATCGACAGTCACCGGCAATTCCCCACGCTCACCAATGCGCAGAACATCACGCCACAGGTGTCCCGCGGCAAGGACGTGTGGCACGAGAACAATTGCATCAACTGCCACACGCTTTTCGGCGAAGGCGCGTATTACGCACCGGATCTGACCAAGATCGCCCAGCACCGCGGCGAGGCCTACCTAAAGGCCTACATGCGGGATCCATCGCAGTTCTACGATGAGAAGCGCCATCGCCGGCTGATGCCCAAGCAGAACATCTCTGACGGCGACATCAGCGCGCTGATCGCATTCCTGGATTGGGTCAGCAAGGTGGACAACGCCGGCTGGCCGCCGCGGCCCATCCTTGTGACGGGTGCGACGCTGTCGGGAAATGATCAGCCTGCCGCAGCTCAGGGTGGCGGCGCCCCCACGAGCGCCGGCACCGCATCGCCCGGAGGCAGCGCCGGTGCGCCTGCCGCCGCGAGGCCCGTCGATGCGGGCGACAATCCCATCGCCCTTGGCGAACGCCTGTTCCGCAGTGCGCAGCCATCCTGCACTTCGTGCCACTCGGTCGTGGCGGGCGTGCAGATGGCGGGGCCTTCGCTGGCCGGTGTTGCGTCGCGCGCCGCAGCCACGGTGCAGGACCCCGCGTACAAGGGCCAGGCCAGGGACGCGGCCGCCTACCTTCGCGAGTCCATCGTGCAGCCAAGCGCGCACATCGCGGCTGGCGGCAACTACGGCGCGAGTGGGGTGTCGTTCATGCCAGCCACCTACGGACAGGCGCTTCAGCCTCAGCAGGTCGATCAGCTCGTGGCCTATCTCGCGTCGTTCAAATAAATGCCGCTTCGCCGCTGATGCCGCTGCAAACGCTGCGAACGCGACTTTGATCGCAGCCCCGAACGCCCACACCGGAACCCGCACACCATGCGCTACAAGTCCCAGGCCGTTGCCTACTGGTATTTCGCCGCCGCCCTCTCGCTGTTCGGGCTGCAGATCGTCTTCGGACTGTTATCCGCCGCCAAGTACCTCGGGCCTGACCCGCTGCTGTACATCCTGCCCTTCGATGTCACCAAGGTGATCCACACCAACCTGCTGATCGTGTGGGTGTTGACCGGCTTCATGGGCGCGACCTACTGGATGGTGCCCGAGGAAAGCCGCACCGAGCTCTACAGCACCAAGCTGGCCTATGTGCAGCTGGTGCTGTTCCTGCTGATGGGCGTGACCGCCGTGATCGGCTATCTGTTCCGCTTCGGCACGGGCAACAAGCTGCTCGAGCAGCCGCTGCCGCACAAGCTGGTCATCGTGGTGGTGATGCTGATGTTCCTCTACAACGTCGGGATGACGATCCGGCGTTCAGGCCGATTCACCACGCCAGAGGCAGTGCTGCTGCTGGGTCTGGCGCTCGCCGCCGTGCTGTACCTGCCGGCGCTGCTCGAGTTCGAGAACTACACGGTGGCGATCTTCTATCGCTGGTGGACGATCCACCTGTGGGTCGAAGGCGTGTGGGAAATGATCCAGGGCGGCTTCCTGGCTTATCTGCTCATCCGCCTGTCGGGCGCCGACAGGGAGGTGCTCGAGAAGTGGCTGTACGTGATTGTCGGGCTGGTTTTCATCGCAGGCATCCTCGGTACCGCTCACCACTACTACTGGGTCGGCGTGCCCAAGTACTGGCTGCCCATCGGCGGCATCTTCAGTGCGCTGGAGCCCGTGGCGCTTGTCGGCATGGCCATGTACGCCTACAGCGCCATGCGGCGTTCGGGCATGCAGCACCCCAACACGCTGGCCCTGCACTGGACGATGGGCTCGGCGATCTTCACGCTGTTCGGCGCGGGGCTGCTCGGCCTGGCTCATACCTTCCCGGCGGTGAACAAGTGGACCCACGGCACGCTGATCACTGCGATGCACGGCCACGCGGCCTTCTACGGCGCCTACGCGATGATCGTGCTGGCGATGATCAGCTACGCGTTGCCGCTGATGCAGCCGTCGCGGCCCGAGCGCGGTACGGCGATGGGCTATTGGTCGTTCTGGCTGCAGCTGGCGGGCATGTTCGGCATGACACTGTCGTTCGCCACCGCTGGCATCGGTCAGGTCTACCTGGAACGCATCATGGGGCTTGGCTATCTCGACGCTCAGCTCAAGATCCAGGTGCATTTCCTGATGCTGGTCGCAACCGGCGCACTGTTCGCGGTCGGTGTGGCGCTGTTCATCATCGACTTCTTCAGTCATGCGCCACGCCTGCTTCCGGCCGAGACGGAGGCCGGGGGGCTCGGGGACCGTTCCGTGCTGCG
>DAONCJ010000699.1:0-2482 GCA_035401985.1 Burkholderiaceae bacterium
CCGGCGCGCGCGATGTCGCGGTCGAGTTCTTGACCATGAGCAAGAGCTACAACATGGCCGGCTGGCGTATCGGCTTCATGGTCGGCAACAAGGAACTTGTCGCCGCCCTGGCCCGCATGAAGAGCTACCACGACTACGGCGCGTTCACGCCCATCCAGGTGGCCGCCATCGCCGCCCTCGAAGGGCCGCAGGACTGTGTCGAAGAAGTCCGCCGAAACTATCAGCGCCGGCGCGACGTGCTGGCCCGCGGCCTGATCGAGGCCGGATGGCAGGTCGACGTGCCCAAGGCGTCCATGTACATCTGGGCCGAAATTCCCGAGCCGTATCGCGCGATGGGTTCTCTGGAATTCGCCAAGAAGCTGCTCAACGAGGCCCGCGTGGCCGTCTCCCCGGGCGTGGGCTTCGGCGAGATGGGCGACACCCATGTGCGTTTTGCCCTCATCGAGAACGAGCAGCGCATCCGCCAGGCGGTGCGCGGCATCCGCGACATGTTCCGCAAGGACGGCCTGATCAAGATGGCCGCCTGACCGGGCTGGCCGATTTCCCTTCGGGGGCGCACGCCGCGCAGGCGTCGTCCCCTGTCGTCACAGGACACATCATGAGCGTGGAGAAGTTCGGGCCGGTACGTGTCGGCCTGCTGGGCATTGGCACCGTCGGGGGTGGCACCTTTGAAGTCCTCACGCGCAACCAGGCCGAGATCACCCGGCGTGCCGGCCGGCGGATCGAGATCACCCGCGTGGCCGATCTCGACGTGGCCCGTGCTCGTGCGGTGGTAGGCGATCGGGCGCGCGTCGACAGCGATGCCCGCGGCCTGGTGGCAGACCCCGAGATCGACATCGTCGTCGAGCTCATCGGCGGCTACGGCATCGCCCGCGAACTGGTGATGGCCGCCATCGAGAACGGGAAGCATGTGGTCACGGCCAACAAGGCGCTGCTCGCTGTGCACGGCAACGAGATCTTCGCTGCCGCGTCGCGCAAGGGCGTGATGGTCGCCTTCGAGGCGGCGGTCGCCGGCGGCATCCCGATCATCAAGGCGCTGCGCGAGGGTCTCACCGCCAATCGCATCGACTGGATCGCCGGCATCATCAACGGCACGACCAACTTCATCCTGTCCGAGATGCGCGACAAGGGCCTGGCCTTCGATTCGGTTCTGGGCGAGGCGCAGCGGCTGGGCTATGCCGAGGCCGATCCCACCTTCGACATCGAGGGCGTCGATGCCGGCCACAAGATCACCATCCTTTCGTCGATCGCCTTCGGCATTCCGGTCAGTTTCGACAAGGCCCACATCGAGGGCATCACGAAGCTGCAGAGCGCCGACATCAAGTACGCCGAGCAGCTCGGCTACCGGATCAAGCTGCTCGGCATCACCCGGCGGCGCATGGTCGACGGCAAGGTGCTGGGCGTGGAGCTGCGCGTGCATCCCACCCTCATCCCGGCGCGCCGGCTGATCGCCAATGTCGAGGGTGCGATGAATGCCGTCTGGGTCAAGGGCGACGCGGTCGGGCACACCATGTACTACGGCAAGGGCGCGGGTTCCGAGCCCACCGCCAGCGCAGTCATCGCCGACCTGGTCGATGTGGCCCGCATGCTGACGGCCGACCCCGACAACCGCGTGCCGCACCTGGCCTTCCAGACCGAGTCGCTGGCCGATCTGCCGATCCTGCCGATCAGCGAGGTTGAAACCGCCTATTACCTGCGTCTGCGGGTGGCCGACGAGCCGGGAGTGCTGGCCGACATCACGCGCATTCTGGCCGATGCCGGCATATCAATCGACGCGGTGCTGCAGCGCGAGCCGGACGAAGGCGAAAGCCAGACCGACATCATCCTGCTGACCCACCGCACCATCGAGAAGCAGGTCGATTCGGCGATTGCCCGCATCGAGGCGTTGTCCACGGTGCTGTCCAAGGTCATCCGTATCCGGCTCGAAGAGCTCAACTGACAATCCGGCATCTCATGCGCTATCTGTCGACTCGTGGCGGCCTGGAGCCGGCCTCCTTCTCTGACATTCTGCTGGGTGGCCTGGCGCCCGACGGCGGGCTGGTGGTGCCCGAGCGCTATCCGCGCATCGACGAGGCGACCCTGGCGGCCTGGAGCACGCTCGACTATCCGTCGCTCGCGTTCGAGGTGCTGCGGCTGTTCGCCGACGACCTGCCCGAAGCCGAGCTGCGCACGCTGATTTCGCAGACCTACACGGCCGAGATCTTCGGCACGCCGCAGATCACCCCCGTAGAGCGCCTCGAAACAGATCTGCACCTGCTGTGCCTGTCCAACGGGCCGACACTCGCCTTCAAGGACGTGGCCATGCAGCTGCTCGGGCGGCTGTTCGAGCATGTGCTGGCGCGAGAAGGCCGGCAGCTGAACATTCTGGGCGCCACTTCCGGCGACACCGGCAGTGCAGCCGAGTATGCGATGCGCGGCAAGCAGGGCATCCGCGTGTTCATGCTTTCGCCCAACGGCCGCATGAGCGCCTTTCAGCGTGCGC
>DAONCJ010000700.1:0-2476 GCA_035401985.1 Burkholderiaceae bacterium
CACTCTTGCAAGCTGATGACGCCGTGGGCGTACTCCGCGCCCGCAATGAAGCTGCGTCCTGCACCGATCAGCACCATCGCCTGCACGGCGGGATCGGCGCTGCACTGATCCACCGCTGCGACGATGCCCTCCGGGACGCCCGGGCTCAGGGCGTTCATCGGCGGGTTGTCGACGGTGATGACGCCAATGCCGTCCTCGATCTCGAGCCGCACCAGTTGCTTGTCGTCCATGGTCATTTCCTGTGATGAAGATTGCCGGGCAGGCGTTCGACCGGCGACGGGTCGAACGGTGGCAACGGTGGCCGATGCGCCATCCGTGCCTCACTGGCGGGCGGGAGGAGGAATACTGCCATGCAGCAGCCCGGCTCGCGCCGGCGGCGGACCGATTTCAGACCTGCGCGGGCAGTGCGCCCCCACAGCGACGGACGGAGCCGTCACAATTCGTATTGCGAATCATTCCTATTCCGGTTAATCTGAAACCTCAGATCGAACGCGGCAGCCCCTTCACCGCGCCAATTCCACCCCTAGCAGAGCAAGTCATGATCGTCTGTCTGTGTCACCGGATCTCGGAAAGCGATATCGAACGGGTTGCCCGGCGCGGGTGCGAAAGTTTCGAAGCGCTGCAGGAAGCCACAGGCGTTGCCACCGGCTGCGGCACCTGTCACGAGTGCGCGGTGGACACCTACGAAAAGCTGCGCGAACCCGCTCCATCGGGCTGGCATCGCGAAGAGCGCGCGCCACGCGTGAACGCCAATGTCTGAGCGTTCGGGTGCTCCCTCGCTGCCATGGCACTGCGCAGAACGGGGCGGTGATGAAAGCCGGACAGTGCTCGCGCCCGACATGGCCAGCTCGGCACTCGCCCGGCGGGCGCCGCAGCGCTGGTCCAGCAGCGAACTGCTGGGCGGCGCCGCCGAGGCGGAAATCCTCCATGCCGGCACCACCTATCGCCTTCGGCTGACCGCACTGGGCAAACTGATCCTGACCAAGTGAGCCTGCGGCGCGCCACCCCGCTCGAATGCGGCGCTGAAGCGCTCGCGCGCGTCGAAGGCTGCCTGCGGCTGTGATGTCAGCTGTGCATCTGCGACTGCAGGTAATTCTGTTCGCCGACCTTGCTCACCAGCTCCAGCTGGGTCTCGAGAAAGTCGATGTGCTCCTCGGTGTCGTCGAGAATTTCAGTCAGCAGTTCGCGTGAAACATAGTCGCGTGACGCCTCGCACTGCGCGATGCCGTCCTTGACGGTGGCCTGCGATGCGCGCTCGAGCCGCAGGTCGCACTGCAGTGCTTCGACCAGGCTCTCGCCGATCATCAGCTTGCCGAGATCCTGCAGATTGGGCAGCGCATCCAGCGTGAACAGGCGCTCCATCAGCGCGTCGGCATGCTTCATCTCGCCGATGGACTCGTCATGCTCCTTGCTGGCCATCCGCTGGAAGCCCCAGTGGGCGAACATCCGGTAATGGACGAAGTACTGGTTGATGGCCGTGAGTTCGTTCTTCAATTGCGCCTGCAACAGCGCGATGACCAATGGATCACCCTGCATGGCATCCCTCCGTGACAGTGATTCGGCAGCCACTTGCGGCGCAAGCGGGCGGTTGGGACGAGCATACGTCAGGCGGGACATGACCTTGGCGCAGCGCCCGCAGCGTAGGGTTATCGAGGGCAGCCGCGTCCCTTCCATTGCTAATGCGAGTCGTTCGCATTATCATTTGCCTGAGGCCATCGGACGCCTCCCTCTCCCGCCGTTCCCACCAGCCAGCCGCCGCCAGCCAGTGTCTTTGTCCAAAGGACCGTGCTGTGCCGCCCTTGTCTGCTCCCGCTTCTGCCACCGCCCCCCTGCCCGCCGCGCCCATCGCATGGTCGACCGGCGTGGCCGCCGCCCTCTGGCTGGGCCTGGCGGCGCCCGCCGCAGGCCAGTCCGGCACCCCTGCAGAGCCGGACGTCAAGCTGCCCGAGGTCAAGGTCACCGGCACGGCGCAAGCCGCTGGCAACGGATACCTGGCGACGCGGTCTCGCTCGACCCGGCAGTTGCAGGACCCGCAGGACGTCCCCCAGGCCATCACCACGGTCACCCGATCGCTGATGACCGAACAGCAGGTGGGCTCGGTCAAGGAAGCCCTGCGCAATGTGTCCGGGCTGACCTTCAACGCCGCCGAGGGTGGCCGCTCGGGCGACAACATGATGCTGCGCGGGTTCTACACCTTTGGCGACATCTACCTGGACGCCATCCGGGACACCGCCCAGTACAACCGCGAAACGTTCAACCTGGAGCAGATCGACGTGCTGCGCGGCTCCGCGGCGATGCTGTTCGGCCGCGGGCAGGCGGGAGGCGTGATCAACCTCGTCAGCAAGACGCCATTCCTGCAGGATCGCCACGCGGTCAGCGTCAGCGCCGGCGCGCAGGGTTACAGCCAGCTGACCGGCGACTTCAACAAGCGGCTTGGCGAGAACACCGCACTGCGCGTCAATGTGATGAACCGCGC
>DAONCJ010000701.1:0-2473 GCA_035401985.1 Burkholderiaceae bacterium
CCGCTGATGCGGACTGCTGAAGACGCGGGCGTGGAACGCCGGCACCAGCGGTGCCCCCTGGCCGCCGGCGGCCACGTCGGCGCTGCGAAAATCGCAGACCACGGGCAGCCGGGTCAGCTCGGCCAGCAGGGCGCCGTCCAGCAGTTGCCGGGTGTAGCCCGATTCGGGCCGGTGGCGAATCGTCTGGCCGTGGGCTCCGATTGCCGCGACGACCGTGTTCTGCGGGATGTGCGGCGCAAGTCTGGCGCACACATCGGCGTATGCGCGTGACAAGGCTGTCGCCGCCATCGAGGCACGGTGAAGCTCGTCGGGGGCAGGCTGCTGGAGCGCCAGCAGTTCGGCCCGCAGGTCGGGGTCGAACGGAAGGCTTTCGAAGGCGAGGGTGGCCGGTCCTGAGGCGGACCAGCGGATCAGAGCGCCGTCAATGGCGTCCAGGCTGGTGCCGGACATCAGACCCACGTACAGAGGGTCGGGTGCCGGGTTGCCGACGGCCCACGCCATGGATTGCCGGATGCCAGTCGGGCCGACCGGTCGCGCTATTGGAACGCTGCGGTGCGAATGGTGTTCAGCAGGGCGAAGCGGTGACGGTATCCGGCGATCGCACCGCTGAAGGTGGCGCGGTCGGTGGCGTCGAGCGTGCGCACATCGGGCATGACCGCGACCGACATCGGGTCGACGTGTTCGCCGGCGACCCGAAGTTCGTAGTGCAGGTGCGGCCCGGTGCTCCAGCCGGTCATGCCGACGGTGCCGATGGGCTCGCCCTGATCGACCTTGGCGCCAACCTTCAGTCCGTCGGCGAAGTCCTGAAGATGGGCATACAGCGTGGTCTGCTCCTTGGCGTGCTTCAGGATGACGACATTGCCGTAGCCGCGCTGCTGGCCGACGAACTCGACGACACCGTCGGCTGCCGAGCGGACGCGCGTGCCGACAGGCGCCGCAAAGTCGACGCCCTTGTGGGCGCGCCAGTCGCGCAGGATGGGGTGCATGCGCTCTTCGGTGAACCCGGAGGTGACGCGGCTGAACTCGAGCGGGTTCAGCAGATACGCCTTCTTGAGGCTCTTGCCATCAAAACCGTAGTACTCGCCGCGTCCCTTGCGCTCGAACCAGATAGCCTGGTGAGATTTGCCCTTGACGATGAGCTCGGCTGCCAGAACCCGGGTGGCCACCGCTGAATCGAAGCTGTCGGTTTCGCGGAGCACTTCGTAGACGACCCGCAGCCTGTCGCCGCGGCGCACGCCGCGTTGCAGGTCGATGTCGCCGCCGAAGATTTCGGAGATCTGAACCGCGACGGACTCGGGCACACCGGCCGCGTCGGTGGCGGCAAACAGCGACGAGCGGACCTCGACCTGACGCATTTCAGTGCTGCGCTCGATCGGAGAGACTTCCTGGGAGGCCACAAGCTGGTCATTGCTGCGGCGGATCACCAGCCGGGTGCTGGCCTCTGCCGTGGTGGCGTCATCCTCGAGGCCGGTGCCGCGGTAGGCGAACTTGAGCACGCGGCCCAGGGAATCGAGCTCGGCCCGAACGCTGCGGCCCGGGCGCAGCGTGAGCGCGCCGCGGGCGGTTGCGTCAGTGGCGACGAAGCGCAGGAAATCGGGATCGTTGGCGCCCAGACGGACGAGCACGCTGGACAAGGTGTCGCCGCGGCGGATCAGCTCGCTTTGCAGGAAGCTGTCGGCGCCTTCGCTTCCCTTCAACGACATCGGAATCGATTCGGTGATGGTGACCGGCGCCGGAGCGGCCGAGTCGGCGATAGGGGCGACTCCGAATGCGGTCACAGCACCCAGACCGCCAACCAGTGCGACAAGCAGGGCGACCTGGCGGAAACGAAGACTGGCTAGCATTGGTTCGATTGTGCTTTCTTGGTCTGACGCGACCTGCGGGTCGGATAGAATCGCCGGATTCAACCGGGCGTACGCGCCAGGTGTTTTATGTGCTGTGCGAGCCAGAGCGCACGGTGAACGGTCGTTGTACGGAACGCTGTTTTCGTCGGCAAAGACGACCCACCGGGCTCAGATGCGGCCTCGCGGCATTGTAATCCAACAGGCTACTCTCCCACCAGGTTTCCCCATGAACGCCGGAAATTTCCCGATCAGCGCGCAGGCCCGCGAGGCCTTGAAGGTCAGCCTTCGGGGCTGCGACGAACTGCTGATCGAGCAGGAATGGCTGCACAAGCTGGCGCGCAGCGAGCAGACGGGCGTCCCGCTGCGCATCAAGCTGGGGCTCGATCCCACGGCGCCCGACCTGCACCTGGGCCATACGGTCGTGCTCAACAAGATGCGTCAATTGCAGGATCTCGGGCACAACGTGATCTTTCTGATCGGCGATTTCACCGCGATGATCGGCGATCCGTCGGGGCGAAACTCCACGCGTCCGGCCCTGACCCGCGAACAGATCGAGGCGAACGCCAAGACCTACTTCGAGCAGGCGAGCCTGGTGCTCGATCCGGCGCGCACCGAGATCCGCTACAACT
>DAONCJ010000702.1:0-2465 GCA_035401985.1 Burkholderiaceae bacterium
AGGCCTCGCCGATGATCTCGACCTGCGGGCTGAAGCGCTTCAGATAGTCGGTGAACTGGGCGGTGGCGTCGCGTCCGTAGGCGTAGTCGGGGCTGCAGGTCATCCAGCGGCGCAGGTTCTTGGCCTTGACGACGTTGGCCGCGTAGGCCGCCCCCGCGATCGAGTCGTGAATGCCCTGGCGCGCCACCCGGAAGGCATTGGGAATACGCAGCTTCGGGTCGGCGGACAGCGAAGAGGTCTCCGACAGGTTGTGGATGCACAGCACGCCGAGGTCTCGCGCCACTTCGTGAACGGCGAAGGCGCCGGAAGAGGCTTCGCAATCGAACAGCACCTCGCAGCCGTCGCTGTTGATCAGCTCGCGCGAGACACGTGCGGCCTCCTG
Organism: Burkholderiaceae bacterium; assembly: GCA_035401985.1. Lineage (GTDB taxonomy): Bacteria > Pseudomonadota > Gammaproteobacteria > Burkholderiales > Burkholderiaceae_E > Quisquiliibacterium. The sequence goes on from DAONCJ010000702.1 coordinate 383, forward strand.
CGGCGTGCCCTTGGAGTCGCGGATCACCATCTCGATCGGCCGGCCGCCCAGCCCGCCCGCGGCATTGAATTTCTCGACCTCCATCAGCACGGCATTGCGCGCCGAGGTGCCGAGCTGTGCGACGCGCCCGGACAGAATGGTAGGCATGCCGACCTTGATCGGCTTGGCCTGGGCTCGCGAGATCATGGGAAATCCGAGCGCGCTGGCGCCGGAGACCGCTGCCGTGGCCTTGACCAGGGCGCGGCGCGACGCGCGCGCGGGCAGGCCGGTGGTGCTGTTGCGGATGCTTTTCATTTGTCTCCCCCGAGTCTGTCGAGTGGGCTGCGGGTGAACCTTGCGCGCGACCGGAACAGCCGGGCGTCCATCACCTCACAGCCGCGAGTATGCGTGGCACAATCGATCGGCGCAATGTTCGGCGTGCCGGCCATGAACCGGCGTTCATGTTTGTCTGAATCGGCATTCCAGTCATCGGGAGAAAGGTGATGATCGATCTCGCGGCAGCGGTGGCGTGGCACTCGCTTAATGCACCGCAGCAAATCGCCGTCGTGTACGGACCGCACAACATCAGCTACCAGACGTTGAACGCCCGCGTGGAGCGGCTTGCTGCAGCGCTTCAAGATGATGGGCTCGAACGCGGTCAGGTGCTCGCGCTGCTGATGCGAAACAGTCTCGCGTTCATCGAGCTGTCGCTTGCGGCCAGCCGCCTCGGCGCGGTGCTGCTGCCGATCAACTTCCGGCTCGCCGGCGAGGAGGTGTTGTGGATCCTCCGCCATGCCGGTGCGAGTCTGCTGGTCGTCGATGACGACCTTGCCGCCACGGCCCGGAGCTTCTCGCCGATACGGGTGGCGGATGCGGCGGCGCAGTCCGATGCGTTGCGCGCCTTCGATCAGGGGCTGCCGGGTGGTGCGGCGCCCGCGCTGCAGCCGCCTTTGCAGCCGGACGATCTCTTTCGCCTGATGTACACCTCCGGCACGACCGACCGTCCGAAGGGCGTGATGCACAGCTATGGCAACTTCTACTGGAAGTGCCTGGACCACATCGTTGCCCTCGGTCTGGGCGCCAGCGACCGGCTGCTGGTCGTGGGGCCGCTGTACCACGTGGGGGCATTCGATCTCCCGGGCGTGGCCGTGCTGCTGGCGGGCGGGCGGCTGGTCGTGCAGCGTGACTTCGATCCCGAGGCCGTGCTCGAGGCCATCGACAGGGAGGCGATCACCGGCGCCTGGATGGCGCCGGTCATGCTCAACCGGCTGCTCGAACTGCCGGGCCGCGAGCGCTTCTCGCGCACCAGCTTGCGCTGGCTGATCGGGGGCGGCGAGCGCACGCCGCGCGAGCGGATCCTCGCGTTTTCGGGTCTGTTCCCGTCGGCGCGGTACATCGACGCCTATGGCCTCACTGAAACCTGCTCGGGCGACACGCTGATGCGGGCCGGTTGCGAGATCACCAAGATCGGTTCGACCGGCGTGGCCACCCCGCATGTGGAAATCAGCATCCGCGACTCCGCGGGGGCGGCCCTGCCCGCCGGACAGGACGGCGAGATCTGCCTGCGCGGACCCAAGGTCACCCGCGGTTACTGGCGAGACCCGGAGCGCACCGCCGCCTGCTTTCATGGCGACTGGTTCCGCACCGGCGACATCGGGCATCTGGATGCCGACGGCTTCCTGTTCCTGACCGATCGCCTGAAGGACATGATCATCAGCGGCGGCGAGAACATCGCCAGTTCCGAGGTCGAGCGGGTGCTGTACGCGTTCGAGGGCATCAGCGAAGCGGCGGTCATCGGCCTGCCCGACGATCGCTGGGGAGAACGGGTGGTTGCGGTGGTGGTGGCCGCGCCCGGCAGGTTGCTGGATCCCGCCGAGATCACGGCCTTCTGCCGCGCACGGCTCGCCGGCTTCAAGGTGCCGCGTCAGGTGGTGATCCGCGAGGCGCTGCCGCGCAATCCATCGGGCAAGGTCCTCAAGCGCGTGCTGCGCGACCAGACGATGCCTGAAAGTGAATGAGCATTCGCAATCGGGTGAATGGCCGTTCAGTTTTCGTGCGATTTTCTTGACGGCGGCGCGAGGCGGGTCGATCATCCCGGAATGAC
>DAONCJ010000703.1:0-2465 GCA_035401985.1 Burkholderiaceae bacterium
GATTCGGTGATGTCCGGCCTCAGCTCAACTTCACATCCGCGTCCTTGATCGCCTCGGCCAGCCAGCGGAAGTCGTCATTCACCACGCTGGCGAACTGGGCGGCTGTGGACCCCGAAGGAATCATGCCGATGCCGGCGTACTTGGTCTGCGCGGTCTCGGCTTTCAGTGCCTGGCCGATGGCGCGCTGCAGCGCGTCGATTACCGCGGGTGGCGTGCCCGCCGCCGCGTGCAGCCCGTTCCAGAACTGGAAGGGCGCCACGTCGATGCCTGCCTCCTTCAGTGTGGGCACATCGGGGAACGAGGGCGTGCGCCGCTCGGACATCACGGCCATTGGTCGCACCCGGGTCTTGAACTGATTGACCAGTGGAATGACCGCCGCAAAGAGCTGAATGTCGCCGCCGGCGAGGGTCGCCATGCCGTCCGGTCCACCCTTGAACGGCACATGCGTCGCATTGAAGCCATAGCGCTTGGCGAGGTTGGCGACCAGCAGGTGCTCCAGCGTGCCGGTCCCGGTGGAGCCGTAGTTCAGCTTGCCGGGGTTGGCGCGGGCCCAGGCGATCATGTCGCGAAGGTTCGCGAACGGTGCGCCCTGCGAGGCGGTGAGGATCACGTCGACCTGCGACCAGGTCGAGATGGGCGTGAGCTGCTTGAGCATGTCGTAGCGGTTCAGCAGAATCTGAGTCGTCACGAAGCTGGTGTTGGTCGAGATCAGCGTTTAGCCGTCCGCGGGTGCTTGCGCCAGCGCCTGCATGGCGATCTGAAACACGCCGCCCGGCTTGTTGTCGACGATCCGTTTCCGGTACATCGACGACGCTGCTTGTCGTCTCCGGTGAACCCGCAGTCGAAAATACAGTCCCGCCGCGCGTCGACGACCGAACCCGGCCCCAGGGGTGATCAGTCGTCAGCCAGCACGCGTTCGTAGCTGGGAAAGCCGTCGCGCAGTTCGGCCTTGCAGATGTCGTCGTATCGCTTGAAGCCGCCGCAATAGACCATGAAAACGCGTGGCTTGCCGGGAATGTTGGCTCCGGAGTACCAGCTCTTGGTCGTCAGCGCGCCGGGGCGACGCTGGGCGTACTTCAGGGTCTGTTCACGCCATTCGATCTGCGATTCCTTGCGCGGCTGAAGTCGCGGCCGGCCATGTCTGTCCAGCCAGTCGATCGAATCGAAAATGAAGTCGATCTGCTGTTCGGCGAGCGTGGCCATGTTGGACAGCACCGAGGGCGACATCGCGCTGGAAGGCAGAAAAAGGTTCGGAAACCCGTGCACCATGGTGCCCAGATAGTTGTTCGGCCCGTCCGCCCATGCCTCGCGCATCGTCGCGCCGCCGATGCCGCGGATGTCGATCGAGAACAGGGCGCCCGAGACGGCGTCGAAGCCCGTCGCATAGACGATCACGTCCAGCTCGAACTTCTCGGCTGTGGTCTCGATGCCCTCGGGGACGATCCGCACGATGGGCGTCTCGGGCAGGGCGATCAGCCGCACATGGGGCTCGTTGAAGGTCTGCAGATAGACATCGCTGCGGCAGGGCCGCTTGCCGCCATACGGGTGATCCCAGGGCACCAGGTGACGCGCTGTCCATGGGTCGCTGACCTGTTCCTGCATCCGTTCGCGGATGTACTGCGAGATCCGCGCATTGGCCTCGGGCATGTGCGCGTCGCGAAACGCCAGCCCGATGTAATTGCCGGCCCACGCCTGGTCCAGTGCTTCGTCCTGGCCTGCCGGGTCGAGGTCGTTCAATCGGTGCTGACCCATGCTGGTGACCAGATTGCCGCCATAGGTTTCGCGCAGGCCTGAGCGCACGGTTTGCGGGTCTTTGCGCAGTGCCTCCACGCGTGCCGGGTCCATCGGCCCCGATTCGGTGGGGACCACGAAATTGGCGGTCCGCTGAAACACGAAAACCGATCTGGCGACCTTCGCGACTTCGGGAATCACCTGTACGCCCGACGAGCCGGTGCCGATCACGCCGACGCGCTTGCCGCGCAGATCCACTGTTCCATCGCGCGGCCAGGTGGAGGTGAAATACGCCTCGCCCTTGAAGGTGCTTACGCCTTCGATGTCGGGCGCCTTGGGGTTGGACAGTGCCCCGATCGCCAGGACCACGTAGCGGCAGACGACGGTCTCGCCGCTCGCGGTGCGAACCGTCCACAGTCCGTCGGCCTCGTTGTAGCGCGCGGCCGAGACGCGGGTGTTGAACGTGATCAGATCGAGGATGCCGCAGCGCTCGGCGACGAACCTGAGGTAACGCTGGATCTCGTCCTGCGGCGCGCAGACGTCGGACCAGTTCCAGTCGCGCACGAATTCATCGCGGAAGAAGTAGGCATAGCTGTAGCTGGCGACGTCGCAGCGGGCGCCGGGGTAGGCATTCCAGAACCAGGTGCCCCCGACGTCGGACGCGCTTTCGAATCCCCGGACGCTGAGCCCGCGCTGGCGCGCGCTGTACAGCGCATAAATGCCTGCGAATCCGG
>DAONCJ010000704.1:0-2458 GCA_035401985.1 Burkholderiaceae bacterium
AGGCAGCACGTCCCGGGCCGCCTTCGGCGCGCAGTGCGCCGCGGGCCGCGTCTTCGAACGCGCTGCCATGCAATGGCGTGTAGAACCGCAGCCGCTCACCTGGCGGTGCGGTGTAGCTGTCCCGCCATGCGTCGAGCAGTGCGTCCGGCTCTGAGAGGACGAGGCCATCGTCCGACGCTCGCGCCCATTCCCGATCGATCAAGCCGGTGCGCACATTGCTGACGTGCCCCAGGCTGACCCCGGAGATTGCCGACAACTCGGTGACGCGCCATGCACGGTCGGGCTCGCGCAGCATGGCGCGTAGAACCTGGGCTGACTTCGGCCTGAACAGCGACTTGAGTTCGCGTTGTTCGGCCGCGGGCTTGTCCGCCACCATACGCTCGATGAACACGCCGCCGAAGGCGATTCGGGCGTTTCCCTCAAGGTCGAGATAGCCGACGTCCTTCTCTACGCACAACTGCCTCACTGCGGGTGAGAGGTAAGGCGCGATGAAGATGGGCGTTGCCTGCGGGGCTCGCTGCGCCACGTAGTTCCGCAGTTCCAGCAGTGCAGAACGGGCGTACCGCGGCTGACCATTCGACTTGTACTCGCAGATGAGCATGTGCTGCCGCCCGTCCACGAGCAATCGGGCGATCAAGTCTGGCTCCCAATCGCCGGATACGGCTTCAGGCTCGATGCCTTCGATGTGAAGGATCGGGACGTTCTCAAGCAGCCGCCGCAACGCTTCGCCGGCACGGGCTTCTGCTTCTTTCATTGGATGATGGTCTTTCAGCATCCGCTGAAAATACCACATTTCGTGAAATTTCCGCAAGGATTTCACTGATATGGGTGCTTTCACCAGATGCTGAAAGTGCCTATAATGGTGAAAAACATGGACATGGCAGGCAGCATTCCTTACCATGGCTGCATGCTGAGGCCAACGCCAACCCCGGGCTGTTCCGCCCGCTGAGCCGTCTGATCCTGGAAGTCGTGCCACGCGATCCACGTGTTTTTTCGCCACGACGCCAAGGCCAGAACGATCTTGTTTGCCGGCTTCCGCCGCAGACGTGATTTGACGTTGCACAGAATTTCGCTCATGGGTTGAAAACTCATGCAGGATTCAATCAAGCGAATAAGGAACGGGTATCAAAAGAAGCACAGGACGACCATGAGGTAGCCGAAATGAAGACCGCCGCACAGACCACCTTCGCAGAACGTCTCGGCCGCATGCTGGGCCGAGCGTGGCGACACTGCGCGCATCTTGATCGGCGAGCACAGGGCTGGCTGCTTGCGCGGGGATGGGCGCCGGGCGCAGCCAAGGCGACGCTACTGGCGGCCAAGCTCGTTGCATTCGGTCTGTTGCTTTATGCCGCGTTCTGGCTGGCACTGCTGGTCGCGTTTTCAGTGGTTGCCGCTTGGGCGGCTCGGGGCTCCGCATACGACGAATACGAGGAAGGGGAGATCGGCGACCAAGCAGATCACAAGCGCAGTGTCTTCTACGATCCGATCAACTACAACGACGATCCCGACCCTCGGTTCGATGACGAGAGGTAGGCTATTTGGCACTGCGGATCACCATGCCTGTTCCCTTTGAGCCGGCCTGACCTGCCGATTTCGTACCTTCCGACAGTCCCTGAAGCACATTCCCGGCGCGAACTCCAGCCCAGGCCAGTGCGGTCACCCAAAAGCCCGGCAGCACGATGAACATCGTCGCCATCACGAAATTCAACAGCATGTCGCCGAAGGCGTTGTTCAGGCCGATCAACGGGTCGAAGTTGGTGTGCGGCCGATTCGCACCGAAACCCCAGCCGTAGAGAGCATCGAGGATCGTGCTGTCCAGCCAGCGCGCGAGCTGGAACCAGAAATCCACGAAGAACAGCGCGAACTCCACGCAGCTCACCGCGACCAGGGCTTTCAGCTCGTAGGTACCGAAGAGCAGCACCAGCGGGATGCAGATGACGAGTGCCATCTTGAGCAGCGACAGCACCATGGGCAGCGCCTGGCGAACCACATCCATGGCCGGAAAGAAGCCCAGCGAGCCGACGGTCATCCCAAGGTCGCCGGCACCGCGCGTCACGACGTTGGGCAGCGTCTTATCGATCTGACCGCCGTAGTCGGTGTAGACGGCGCCCTGGTTCATCTTCTGCTGGCTCGGCGACACGACCGCGCGGATCACCGAGTCATTCACCTCGTTCTGCGACAGGAACCCTGCCCAGTGTCCGATACGGGAGAGCAGATCCGGATCGACCTGGGCCAGCAGGCGCGCGCGCAGCCCGCTGCCACCATCTGACCACCATTGCTGACAGGTCGGATACCCCCCGCCGCTGTCCACTTGGGCCAGGCCCGCGTCTCGTGTTGCGTCGTAAGGCCAAGCCGTGCGTGGCGTGCTCGAATGGTAAGTGTCGTAGAAGCCGGACGTGCTCTGGAAGTAGCTCGAACCGATCCAGGTCACGTCGTTCATCTGCTCGTCGGAGAGCGT
>DAONCJ010000705.1:0-2458 GCA_035401985.1 Burkholderiaceae bacterium
TGGACACAACCGGCGCGGGCGACGCCTTCGTGGGCGCCTTTGCTGCCGCCTGGGCTGACCAGCCCGACCCGCGCCGGGCGCTGCGCGCGGGCGTGATCGCCGGATCGCTCGCCTGCACGCGGCGGGGCGTCGTGCCGGCCCTGGCGGATGCGGCGGACATCGCCCGCCTGCTGGCCGAAGGCGACGCTGCCTGGAAACCTGCGCCATGACCCGTCTGCTGATCGATTGCGACCCCGGCCACGACGACGCGATGGCGATCCTGTACGCGGCACGGCACCTGAACCTCGTTGCAATCACCACGGTGTTCGGCAACACCAGTCTCGAGAACGCCACCCGCAACGCGCTCGGCATCTGCACGCTCGCCGGAATCGATGTGCCGGTGGCGGCCGGCATGAGCGAACCGCTGGTCGCAGCGCGCAGCAGCGCCGCCGACATCCATGGCAAATCGGGCCTGGACGGCGCGGTGCTGCCAGCGGCCACTCGCGCGCCGGACGCACGCCATGCGGTCCAGGTGATCATCGACGAAGCCCGCGCGCATCCTGGCCAGCTGACCCTGGCGCCGATCGGTCCGCTGACCAACATCGCGGTGGCGCTGAAGACCGAACCGCGGCTTGCCGGCTGGTTGAAGGGGATCACGCTGATGGGCGGATCGACCACCGTCGGCAACATCACGGCGATGGCCGAGTTCAATGTGTATTGCGATCCCGAGGCGGCCGCAGTGGTGTTCGCCAGCGGCGTGCCGATTCACATGGCCGGTCTGAACGTCACGCGCCAGGCGGGCATCGGCCCGGAGCACGTGGCGCGGCTCCAGGCAACCGGGGGACCGGTGGGCCGCTGCTTTGCCGGGCTGCTCGGCTTTTACCTGGCCCGCACGCGCGAGATCTTCGGGCTGACCCATGCATCGATGCACGACCCCTGCGCGCTGCTCCCCTTGGTGCGTCCGGAACTGATCACCCACCAGCACGCCCATGTCCACATCGAACTGGCCAGCCCGCAACTGCGGGGCATGACCGCCTGCGACCTGCGGCGGGTCAACGCCGGAGCTGCCCGCACCGTGCACCACAACGCTGCGCCGAACGCGCATGTGGCGGTGGCCATCGAAGGGGCGGCCGCAGTGGACGATGTGATCCGCACGCTGATCGAATACGACCGCGGCCGCTGACCGGTTCGCCCGGCTTCAATGCTGCCCGCCGGGCGACCGCCCGGGCTTCGATGCTGGCGGGCGGACGGCCGCCTGGTCTTCGATGCGGGCGGGCGGGCAGCCGCCCGGGGGCGCTCAGCCCGACGATGCATGCCACCGGGCCTTTGGCACCAGCACCGCCCCCTCGGGCTGCGACAGGAAGTGCGGCGACATGATCTGCACCTGCGCCTCGTTGAACATGTCCTGGATATGGGCATGCAGAGACGACAGCGTGGGCACGCGCTCGATCGGTCGATCGATGCTGACGTACAGCTCGTACTCGACATAGAAGTCCGACAGCGCGCGCTGGTAGACGAATGGCGCCGGCTCGTTGCGCACGCCGGTGGTTCGCCGAGCCGCCTGAATGAGCAGCTCGTGCACCTGCCGCCATGGCGCGTCATATCCGATCGTCACGCGGGTGGTGATCAGCGTGCCGAGCTGACCGGCCAGCTTCGAGTAGTTCCGGATCGGGCTGCTGATCAGCACCGAGTTCGGAATGGTGATCTCCTCGTTGCGCACGTTGACGATCTTGGTGGCCAGCGAAGCCACTTCGGTCACGACGCCTTCCACGTCGTTGACCTGCACGAAGTCGCCCTTGCGCAGTGCGCGCGCGTAAACGACGACCAGCCCGCTCATCGCCTGGGTCACAAGACCGGTGGAGCCCAGGGTCAGCATCAGGCCGAACAGCACCGACAGGCCCTTGAACGCATCACTGCTCGAGCCCGGCAGATAGGGATACGCCACCGCAAAGCCGAGCCCCCAGGTGATCAGCGTGACGATGCGCCGGGTGGCCGTGGTGGTCTCGGGATGCATCAGCGGCACGCGCAGCCGGCCCTGCTGGACGGCGTCGAAGAAGTAGCCAAGCACGTCGACGAGCGCACGCGTGAGCAGCAGAACGATTCCGATCGACACCAGGCCTGGCAGAGCCGACAGAACTCCTTCGCCGACCCAGGCCAGCCGGGCGGAAAACCACTCGCTCAACTGATGAGCCAGCGGCGCGGTCAGCACGAAGCTGCCCAGCACGGTGCGCAGCCACGTGTATCCGAGCATCAGCAGCACCGACCACTGAACCAGATGGGTCGTCCGGGCGGCCAGCCGTGCGATGAACTCGCGCCAGTCGACGCGGCTGCTCTGCGCCGCCAGGCGATCACGGGCGGCCTCCAGCGCCGCGACCGCGCGACGGCCGGCGCGCGCCACCAGCCAGACGAGCACGATCAGTGCGAGCGTGGCCATGGCCGCATTGAGCAGCCCGCGCATCAGCAGCGGACGGTCACGCGT
>DAONCJ010000706.1:0-2455 GCA_035401985.1 Burkholderiaceae bacterium
ACGGCTGTGCGCGAGAGCCAGCACAGCCGTGCCGACCTCGCGCAGAGAGCCGAAGAGGCCCGGAGATCGGTCGCCGCTCATGCGCGTGCGCGGCGCAGAGGCTGGCCGATGCGCGTCACCGCGTGCGGTTCAGCAGCAGACCGATCACCAGTCCGACGCCGAAGGACAGCGAGACGACCCGCCACGGATGATCGTGCACATAGTCGTCGGTGGCCCGCGCGGCCGCCTTTCCTTTTTCAACCACCACCTCCTGCAGGTCGCGGGCCTTTTCGGCTGCCTCGCGCAGCATGCTCATGCCTCGGGCATGCAGTGCGGTGGCTTCGGTGCCGGTGGAATCGGCGGCCTGCTTGAGGAGGGATTCGGCGTCGTCGAGAACCGACTTGACGTCCGCCACGAGCCGGTCATTGGATGCGCTGGGCATGGGTCACTCCTGCGTTGTCGTTGTGTGGTCTGCAGCCAGAGGCTGGTCGCGATGCAAAGGCGGAACCGCCTGACCGAGGCCGATTCTACTGCGCGCGAGGCGCAGTGCCCCGCAGTCGACGACTTTCAGGGGCTATTCGTGCACCGGCGCCGCGAGGCTATCGATCCGACTTCTTCAGGCTGCGTGCATTGAGATCGTCGTGCATCCGGCGAACCGACTCGGGCCAGCGCGACTTGATCCACGACAGCACGGCGACGATGTCCTCGTCGCTCAGCACGCCGTCGTAGGCTGGCATGGCCGAACGGTAGTCGGCAATGCCGGCGCCCCGCGCGACACCGAACTTGGTGATGCGGAACAGGACATCGTCCGGATGGTGCCAGGTGTGACCGCCGGCATCGTGCGGCGGCGCCGGCAACAGGCCGTCCTCGGTGCGGGTGCGCCAGTTCGGCTGCCCCTTTAGTTCGGCACCATGGCAGGCAGCACAACGTTCGGTGTAGATCTGCCCGCCCCGCACGAGCAGGGACGCGTCGTTCGGGCGCAAGGCGTGGGCCGGTGGCTTGTCCCCGCCGAGGGCAAATATCGCGATCGCCACAGCGGCGATGGCGAGCAAGGCGAAAATCGCGATGAAGGCTGTTCTGGATTTCATGAGTGGGTCAGGGCGAAGCGCCGCTGCGAAGACGCACCCGCTGCGCAAAACCGCGGACGCCGCAATTCAAGCGGACAGGCTGGCTGGCAGGGACTTGCGGCTCGACTGCGCGGCCCGCTGGGCGGCGCAAGAACAGAGCTGAAACAGGTGGCGGAGGGACGGGGATTCGAACCCCGGTCAGGCTATTAACCTGAACACGCTTTCCAGGCGTGCGACTTAAACCGCTCATCCATCCCTCCGGGGGAGCGGAGTATACCAAAGGCTCAAAGCGACGAGCCGACCGACCGCCCGACGGCGGCCGATGGATGCCTGCCTTCAGTCGCCCGCCACGGTGAATTGCAGATTCATCTGCGCCTTGGCGATCTCATCTTCAGGTGTGCGCGGCGCTGCAACCCGGGCCGCCTCGATGCGGTCGAGGTACTCGGGCGTGATGTCGCCGGTGATGTACCGGCCATCGAAGCACGAGGCCTCGAAGCGGGTCAGCCGGTGATTGACATCGGTGACCGAACGCTTCATCGACTCGATGTTCTGGTAAACCAGCGCATCGGCCCCGATCGCGCGCCGGATCTCGTCGTCGGATCGGCCATTGGCGATCAGCTCGCCCGGCGTGGGCATGTCGATGCCATACACGTTCGGGTAGCGCACCGGCGGCGAAGCGGACGCGAAGTAGACCTTGTTGGCGCCGGAGTCGCGTGCCATCTGAACGATCTCGTGCGACGTCGTGCCACGAACGATCGAATCATCGACCAGCAGCACGTTCTTCCCCTTGAACTCGACGCTCATCGCGTTGAGCTTCTGGCGTACCGATTTCCGGCGAACTGCCTGGCCCGGCATGATGAAGGTGCGCCCGACATAGCGGTTCTTCAGGAATCCCTCGCGGTAATCGAGGTTCAGCTTCATCGCCAGCTGCATCGCCGAAGGGCGTGAGGTGTCGGGAATGGGCATCACGACATCGATGTCGCCCAGCCGCAGCTCGCTGGCGATGCGCTCGGCCAGGTACTCGCCCATTCGCAGGCGGGCGCCGTAGACCGAAGCACCGTCGATGACCGAATCGGGACGCGCGAAATAGACGTACTCGAAGATGCACGGAGCCAGCACGGTGTTCTCGGCGCACTGGCGGGCGTGAAAGCTGCCGTCCAGGTGGATGAACACGGCCTCGCCGGGCATCACGTCGCGCACCATCCGAAAACCGAGCCCCTCCAGGGCGACCGATTCGGAAGCGACCAGGTATTCGGTGCCCGTGTCGGTCTCGGCCACGCCATAGCACAGCGGACGGATGCCGAACGGATCGCGAAACGCCAGCACGCCATAGCCGGCAATCTCGGCGACCACTGCATAGGCGCCGCGCACCCGGCGATGCACCTCGGCCACCGCCTTGAAGATTGCTT
>DAONCJ010000707.1:0-2454 GCA_035401985.1 Burkholderiaceae bacterium
GGCTTGTGCGTGTCGAGCTTCACGCTCGCGCCCGATTCGGCGATCGGGCTGATGCAGCATCTGGACCTGTGCCCGCGCTGGCTCGACCACATCCCGCTGGGTGGGGCCAGTGGTCCGATCGCGCTGCGCCGCGCCGCGCGCGCCGTGCAGTGCGGCGACGCCGATGTGGTGGCCTGCGTCGCGGCCGACACCAACCATGTCGACTCGTTCCGGCACACGCTGGCGAACTTCTCGATGTTCGCGCGCGATGCGGTCTACCCCTATGGCGCCGGCGGGCCGAACGCCAGCTTCGCGCTGCTCACCGCGCACTACATGCGCCAGTTCGGCGCTACGCGCGAGGACTTCGGCAAGTTGTGCGTGGCGCAGCGGACCAATGCGCTGAAGTACCCCAGCCGGCTCTTTCGCAAGCCGCTGACGCTGACCGACTACATGGACGCCCGCCCGGTCGCCGATCCGCTGCATCTGTACGACTGCGTGATGCCCTGCGCTGGCGCCGAGGGCTTCCTCGTCATGCGCGAGGCGCGGGCGCGCGACCTCGGCCTGCCCTTCGCGCGCATCCTCGCCACCCAGGAGCGGCACAATGCCTTCGCGAGCGACCCGATCCAGATCCGCGCCGGCTGGGCGATGGACCGCGAGCGCTTCTTTACCGATGCCGGCATCAGCCACGATCAGGTCGACTTCATGCAGACCTACGACGACTACCCGGTCATCTCGCTGATGCAGTTCGAGGACCTCGGTTTCTGCGCCAAGGGCGAGGGCCCGGCCTTCGTGCGCGAACACAGCTTCACCACCGATGGCAGCTTTCCGGTCAACACCAATGGCGGGCAGCTCTCCACCGGGCAGGCGGGCGCCGCCGGCGGCTTTCTCGGACTGGTCGAGACCGTGCGGCAGCTCACCGGCCGGGCCGGCGGCACGACGGTGGCGGGGGCAAGCATCGGACTGGCCTGTGGATTCGGCATGATCAATTACGATCGCGGCCTGTCGACCAGCGCGGTGCTGCTGGCCCGATCGCACTGACCCCCGCATTGACACCATGACCACCCCCCTGGCCCGCCCCGCGCGCAAGAACCCGATCCTTCGCACGCGCCTGCCCACCGTGCCCCCGGCCGGCCGCAGCCGCGCTGCGCTGGGCATGACGGCCGCCGCCGCCGAGGGCATCTTTGCCCTGCAGGTCTGCAGCGACTGTTCGGCCGTGCAGTACCCGCCGCGCGAAGCGTGTCACCGCTGTCTGTCGGTCCGGCTGAAATGGCGCCCGCAGGACGGCGCGGGTGAACTGCTCGCCCAGACGGTGCTTCACCACAGCAACGACCTCTTCTTTCGCGAGCGGCTGCCCTGGCGCCTGGGCATGGTGCGGCTCGATTCGGCCGTCACGGTGGTCGTGCACCTGCACGGCGACTGCGCGGCGCCGCCCTGCCGGGTGCGCGTGCAGGCCTGTCTGGACAAGGCCGGCCAGGCGGTGCTGTTTGCCACACCATCCGACGAGACTCCCCACATGAGCGACGACCCGCAACTGCGCGAGATGACCTGCGACCCGCGCCTGCGCAAGGTGCTGGTCACCGACGGCAAATCGGCGGTCGGCCAGGCGATGGTGCACGCGCTGGTCGCGGCCGGCGCCGATCTGGTCTGGGTCGGCCAGAGCGAGCCATGGAAGCAGCCCCCGGGCTTCGATGCGATCGCGCAGCTTGCGCAGGTCAGCCTCGTGCCGCTCGACGTGACCGACAGCCGATCGGTGCAGGAACTGGCCCGCGAGATCGGCGGCAAGGTCGACATCCTGATCAACACCGCCGAACACCACCGCACCCACGGCATCAGCGCCCGCCAGGGGGTGGATTCGGCAAAGGCCGAGATGGAGGTCAACTATGTCGGCCTGCTGCGCCTGGCCCAGGAGTTCGCACCGGTGATGCGCGCGCGCGGCGCCGACGGCGCGACCAGCGCCGTGGCCTGGGTCAATCTGCTGTCGATCTATGCGCTGTCCAACTTCCCTGCGCACGGCACCTTCTCGGCGTCGAAGGCGGCGGCTTATTCGCTGTCGCAATGTCTGCGCGCCGAAATGCGCCCGTCCGGCGTGCGGGTGATCAATGTGTTCCCCGGCCCGGTCGAGGACGAGTGGTATCAGCAGTTGCCCCCGCCCAAGCTGAGCCCTGCCACTCTGGCCAACGCGGTGGTCAAGGCGCTGCGCGAAGGCGTCGAGGACGTCTACCCCGGCGACGTCGCGCAGGAATGGCGCGAGCGCTGGCGCGACGACCCCAGGGTGCTCGAGCGCGAACTGGGCGCCTGAGCGGTGTCACCCGAATCACGAGGCAATCCATGAGCAACCCACCGGTCATCGACACGGCGCGACACACGCCCCCCGCGCGGCATGAACAGGGCGCCGATCCGGCCCAGCTGCTGGCCGCGTTGGCCGGTGCGCTGGTCAGCGGAGGCATCGAGATCGTCGACCTCACCCAGACGCTG
>DAONCJ010000708.1:0-2449 GCA_035401985.1 Burkholderiaceae bacterium
CGTGTAGGGCATGCGGGGCCATGCGAACAGCGTGCGCGCCGGTGCGCGCTCGACAATCTGCCCGGCGTACATCACGACGATGTCGTCGGCCTGGCCGGCGGCGACACCAAGGTCGTGGGTGATCAGGATCATCGCCATCTGCCGTTCGCGGCGCAGCCGCTGCAGCAGATCCAGGATTTCGGCCTGCACGGTGACATCGAGCGCGGTGGTCGGCTCGTCGGCGATCAGCAGCTGCGGCTCGCAGGCGATCGCCATCGCGATCACCACCCGCTGGCGCATGCCCCCGGACAACTGGTGGGGAAACTGCTCGAAGCGCTGTTCGGGCGACGAGATGCCGACCTGCACCAGCAGATCGAGCGCGCGGCGCGCCGCCGTTGCGCGGTCGAGCCTGAAGTGCAGGCGCATGCCCTCCATCAGCTGCGAGCCGATCGTGCGGACCGGATTCAGCGAGGTCATCGGGTCCTGGAACACCATCGCGATCTGTCGCCCCAGGATCTTCTGCAGCTGCTGATTGCTCTGGTGCAGCAGATCGACCCCGTTGAACCGGATGGAGGCTTCGGGTGGCAGGATCGCCGTGCGCGGCAGCAGCTGCATGATCGAGCGCGACAGCACCGACTTGCCCGAGCCCGACTCGCCGACGATCGCCGTGGTGCGGCCCGCTTCGATGTCGAGCGACACGTCCTCCAGCGCCGACAGGTCGCCGCGCGGAGTGGGGAAACGGACACCGAGACGGGCGATGGACAGCATGGGCCCGCTGCTCAAGTCAGGCCTCCGGCCTTGGACTCGGTCTTCTGGCGCACCGCGTCGCCGATGAGGTTCAGGCTGAGCGCGGTGAGGAACATCGTCACCGCGGGGATCAGGCAGATGTGCGGCGCGCGCTCCAGCGCTTCGCGGCCCTCGGCGATCATGCTGCCCCAGCTTGGCGCGGGCGGCGGGATACCCACGCCCAGGAAGCTCAGTGAGCCTTCGGCGACGATCATGATCGACATGACCGTGAGCGCGTAGGTGACCAGCGACATCGTCATGTTGGGCAGCACTTCGCGAAACAGCACGTACAAATTGCTGGCGCCGGCCGTGCGCGCCGCCAGCACGAACTCGCGCTTGAGCAGGACCATCGCATTGGCACGCGCGATGCGCGCGAACGCCGGCACCGACATGATGCCCAGCGCCAGCGTGACATTGAGCAGCGTCTGGCCCAGCACGGTCGTCAGACACAGCGCGAACACCAGGCTCGGAAAAGCCAGCATCGCATCGAGCACACCGAGCACCGCGGTGCGTGCGATGCCGACGTAGAACGCGGCCACCAGACCCAGGATGGTGCCCAGCACCAGTCCGATGGCCGGGGCCGCCAGGCTGACCACCATCGACACGCGGGCGCCATGGGCGAGGCGCGACAGGATGTCGCGCCCGTCCACGTCGTTGCCCAGCGGATGGGCGGCGCTCGGGCCGGCGTCGGCCAGCGCAAAGTCCATGTGCGTCGGCGACGGGATCGGCAGCAGGTCGGCGGTCGCCACCAGCAGCACGACGATGCCGACCCAGATCAGTGGCAGCACGATCCGCAGCTTCGCGGTCAGACCGCCCTTCCGGCCGGCCGGACGTGGCGCGGCGACGGGGATCACAGCGGCGTCAGTGGCCATGGCGCAACCTCGGATCCAGCAGAGCGTAAACGGTGTCGACCACGAGGTTCACGAAGACGAAGGCAGTGGCGACGAACAGCACGGTTCCCTGCACCATCAGCAGGTCGCGCTTGTTGATGGCCTCGATCAGCAGCCGACCGACGCCGGGCAGCGCGAACAGCGTTTCGATCACCACCGCACCGCCGATCAGATGGCCGATGTTGATGCCCATCACGGTCACCAGACCGAACGACGAAGGGCGAAGCGCATGGGTGACGAGAATGCGCCAGTTCGACAGACCCTTGGCGCGCGCCACGGTGATGTACTCCTCGCGCAGGGTGCTGGCGACGTCGCTGCGCAGCAGGCGCAGGTACACCGGCGCCTCGACCAGTGCCAGCGTCAGGGACGGCAGGATCATCGTGCGCAGATTGCCGATCGGATCGGACTCGAATGCCACGAAGCCGCTGGCCGGCAGCCACCCCAGCCAGATCGACACCAGCAGGATCAGCAGGATGCCGAGCACGAAGTTGGGCACGGCCAGCGCGCCGAACGCGGCACTCGATATCATCCGATCGACTGTGCCGCCCTCGCGATAGCCCGCCCACAGACCCAGTGGCAGCGCGATCAGCATCGCCAGGATCTGCGACATCACCATCAGCTGCACCGACACCGGGATGCGCCGGGCGATCGCATGGCTGACCTGCTCGCCGCTTGCATACGACTTGCCCAGATCGCCCCGCACCGCGTTGCCCATCCAGACGCCGAAGCGCTCATGCACGGGGCGGTCCAGACCGAGTTCCTTCTCGACCCGGGCCACGTCCTCGGCCTGCGCG
>DAONCJ010000709.1:0-2447 GCA_035401985.1 Burkholderiaceae bacterium
TCGCGGTGTCGGGATCGACCTGAACATAGCCGAAGCTCAGATCCTGCGCGCCCACGAGGCACGGTATTTCGCCGAACTGAAGGCGAAGGCTCCAGCCGACGGCTATGTTCAGGTCGATCCCGACACCGCGATGAACCCTGCCACCTGGACTGCCGCGCTGCATGCGGCAGGCGCCGCGGTCAAGGCGACCGAACTGGTCGCCAGCGGCGAATACCAGCGCGCCTTCTGCAATGTGCGCCCGCCCGGCCACCATGCCGAGCGCGGCCAGGCCATGGGCTTCTGCTTCTTCAACAACGTGGCGGTGGGCGTGCGCCATGCGCTGGACGTGCTCGGCCTGGAGCGCGTGGCTCTGGTCGATTTCGATGTGCACCACGGCAATGGCAGCGAGGACATCCTGGCCGGTGACGAGCGGGTGCTGATGGTCTCCACCTTCCAGCGCCGCCTGTATCCGTTCAACGGCGAAGAGCCGCGCGGCGCGAACATGTGCAACGTTCCGCTCGACCCGTATTCCGATGGCGCGGCCCTGCGCCACGCCGTCACCGACGGCTGGCTGCCCCGACTGCGGGCCTTTGCACCGCAGATGCTGTTCATCTCGGCAGGGTTCGACGCCCATCGCGAGGACGACATGAGCCAGCTCGGCTGGCGCGACGCCGACTACGCCTGGGTCACCCAGCGGCTGGTCGAGGTGGCCGACGAGTTCGCCAAGGGCCGGATCGTGTCGGTGCTCGAGGGCGGTTATTCCCTGCCGGCACTGGCGCGCAGCGTCGAGCTGCATGTCCGGGCGCTGATCGGCATCGATTGACGCCGCACTGACGTCGTACAATCGTCGGACAAGAAAAGGCCCTGCGTCCGACGCAGCGGCCGTGCCGCTTCGGGGGAGACCTCCGCTTCTGCCCGAGGTCTGCATGGATCACCATCACTTTCTTGCCCGTCTTTTCGAACCCGCCTCCGTCGTCCTGATCCTTGGCGCCCACGCGCCGGTCTGGGCGCTCGAAATGGCCCGCCAATTCGCGGCCGACGAGCCTGCCCGGCGCGTGTTGCGCCTGGACGCCGTCAAGCCGGACAACAGTGCACCAGACGGTTCCCCTGACCAGCTGGCGATCGTCGCCGTCGCGCCCGACGAGGCGCCCGAGGCCATCGCCCTCGCGGCCCGGCGCGGCGCGCGCGCTGTGTCGCTGATGACCGACCCTCACGACGCGTCGCAAGCCCTCGCATGGCGCGAACAGGCGCAGCGCCTGGGACTGCGGCTGCTGGGCCCCGGCTCCATGGGCTTCGTGCGCCCGTCACTGCGGCTCAATGCCGGCCGGATGGGTCCTCTGCCGGCGTCCGGTCAGGTGGCGCTGGTGTCGCAGTCGGGCGTGCTGAACGGCGCGGTGCTCGACTGGGTGGCGGACTCGGCCGTCGGGTTCTCGCTGGTGGTCTCGCTGGGTGCCGAGGTCGATGTCGACCTTGCCCAGGTGCTCGACTACCTGGCCAGCGATGCCCAGACCCGGTCGGTGGTCGTCTACCTCGAAGCGGTGCGCGATTCGCGCAGTTTCATGAGCGCGCTGCGCGCCCTGGCCGCCGTCAAGCCGGTGATCGTGCTCAAGGGACAGCGCGACGACCGCTCGCCGCGTCACGCCTTGACCCATTCCGGCGCGCTGTGCGGCTCGGACGCGATCTACAGTGCCGCGCTGCGGCGCGCAGGCGCCCTGCAGATCCGCCTGTTCACGCAGATGTTCACCGCTGCCCGCATCCTGGCCTCGACCAGCGGACCGCTGGGCCAGCGGCTGGGCGTGCTGGCCAACGGCAACGGACCGGGGGTGCTGGCGGCCGACCAGGCGGGGTTCCAGCATCTCACCCTGCCGGCGCTGTCCGAGGCCACGCGCGACGCGCTCGCGCAGGCGCTGCCAGGCCGCGCCATAGCCAATCCGCTGAACCTGGGCGCAGGTGCCAGCGCCGATGACTTCGGCGCCGCGCTGACGGCCATGGCCGCGGACCGCGATCTGGACGGGGTGCTGGTGATGCTGGCGCCGTCCACCGGCGTCGACGGCGAAGCCATCACGCGGCGGGTGATCGAGGTGATCGGCACGCTGCACAAGCCGGTGTTCGCCTGCTGGATGGGCGATCGCGGCATGCGCCCGCTGGCGCGCCAGATCGATGCCGCCGGCATTCCGGTGTACTCGGTCCCCGAGGCCGCCGTCGATGCGTACGCGACGGTCGCCAACTTCCACCAGAACCAGCGTCTGCTGCAGCAGACGCCGCGGGCGCTTTCGGGCACCGCGCAGCCCCATCTGGAAGGTGCGCGGCTGCTGATCGACAGCGTGCTCGCCGAGGGACGCCAGGTGCTCAGCGAAATGGAGTCCAAGGCGCTGCTGGGCGCCTTCCATGTTCCGGTCACCCGCACGATGCTGGCCCGCTCGCAGACCGAGGCGATCGTGATCGCCGAGCAGATCGGCTTCCCGGTG
>DAONCJ010000710.1:0-2434 GCA_035401985.1 Burkholderiaceae bacterium
CCCGCCCGAAAGTCGAGCGACACATCGGACATGGCGGCCACGCCGCCGAATGACTTGGAGAGGTTCTCGACACGCAGCATTGGGGGCTCAGGGTTTGGCGCGCGCGCCGCCGCGCAGCTGGGCGACGAAGTCGGTCAGGCCACGACGGAACACCAGGGCGAAGATAAGCACGGTGATGCCCAGTGCCAGGCCGTGGTATTCGGTGAAGCGGGTGATGACATCGTTCAGCGCCATGAACACCGCGGCGCCGACGATCGGGCCCAGGAACAGGTGGATGCCGCCCATCATGATCATGAAGACCGCCTCGCCGGAGGTGCTCCAGTAGGCGAACTCGGGGTAGGCGCCTGACACGAACAGGCTCATCAGGATGCCGCCGACTCCGCCGAAGCAGCCCGCCATCACGAACGCGGTGAGCCGGATGCGGGCGATGTCGATGCCCAGAAAGCGCGCCCGGTCGGGGTTGTCGCGCACCATCCGCAGCGTGTAGCCGAACGGCGTCTGCAGGATGTGCCGCATGAGCAGCAGGCTCGCGACCAGCAGCACGCATGAAAAGCTGTACAGATGCAGCTGGTTGGCCAGGTTGATGCCGAGGAAAGGCGGGCGCGGAATGCCCCCCATCAGGCCCTGGTCGCCCCCGGTGAGGCTCACCCACGAAATGATGATGCTGTGCAGCAGCATCTGAAAGGCCAGGGTGAGAAACGAGAAGAAGGTTTCCTTCAGCCGGATGCAGATGGCGCCGACCACCAGTGCCAGCAGGGCGCAATAGACCATGCCGCCCGCGAACGCCACCGGGATCGAAACGCCCAGCTTCTGCATCATCAGGCCGAAGGCGTAGGCTCCACCGCCGAAGAACATGCCATGCCCGAATGACACCATGCCGCCAAAGCCGACCAGCATGTTCAGCGACGTCGCAAAGATGCCGAACGCGGCCACGCGGATGATGTAGTCGAGCAGCACCTTCGACGGAAAGATCAGGGGCAGCACGAGCAGCACCAGTAGCGCTCCGCCCGCCAGAGCCAGGTCGCGCCCCAGGCTGCCCGGTGCGCTGATGCGCTGACCGCTGGCGCCGCTCATCGCTCTTCCCGTCCGAACAGACCGCTGGGCTTCAGGATGAGGATCGCCGCCATCGCCATGAACATCAGGCCCTCGACGAACAGCGGGAATCCGATCGAGCCGAAGGCGCGGATGATGCCGATCAGCACCGCGCCGGCGAGCGCGCCGCCGACCGAGCCCATGCCGCCGATGACGGTGACGATGAAGGACTCGATCAGGATCGAGAAGCCCATGCCGGGCGACATCGAGCGCACCGGCGCGGCCAGGGCACCCGCGAGGCCGGCCAGCAGGCCGCCCAGCGCAAACACCGAGGCGTAGACCAGACCCGTGTTGATGCCCAGCGCCGACGTCATGTCGGGGTTGTGGGCGGCGGCCCGCACGATCTTGCCCATGCGGGTGCGCACCAGCAGGAACCACAGACCCAGCGCGATCACCGCGGCCGCACCGATCAGGAACAGGTAGAAGACCGGTATGACGCCGCCACCGAACAGCACAGGCGGCGCCTGGAACGCGGGCGGCATGCCCATCGACTGGAACTCCGGGCCCCAGACGATCTTGACCACATCGTCGAGGATCAGGATGAAGGCATAGCAGACGAGCAGCTGCATCAGGACGTCCGTGCCATAGACCCGGCGCATGAACACGCGTTCGAATACCGCCGCGAACAGCGCCACGCCCAGGCCGGCCATCACCACGGCCAGCGCGAAGCTGCCGGTGAGACGATAGCCCGTCAGTCCCAGATACGCGCCCAGCATGTACAGCGAGCCGTGGGTGAAATTGATCACCTTGAGCACGCCGAAGATCAGCGTCAGGCCGGCGCCGACCAGAAACAGCAGAACTCCGATGATCAGTCCGCTGGTGGTCTGCGTGACGACGCAGGACAGCGTGGTCACGCACTCGAGCAGGGCGGTGAGGTCCAAGAGGTGCGCCCGATGCTCAGGTGTACTTCATCGTCTTTTTCCACTCGGCCTCGAGTTCGAGGATCTGCTTCCAGTCGCCGGGCACGACATTGGGCACGTAGGGTTCCTTGGCGATCGTCGTGCCCCAGCCCAGCGCATAGCCGATCATGGTCTGGTCTTCGGCGCGCATCGTCAGCGTGCCGGCGGCGCCGAAGGGCGAGTCGATCTTCATGCCGCGCAGGGCGTCGGACATCTTCTTGGTGTCGACGCTGTTGGTCTTCTTCATGGCCGTGGTCAGGAAACTCATGCCGGCGGCGGCCTCCCATGACCAGTTGGTTGGGTACTCCTTGTACTTGGACCGGTAGGCCTCGCCCCAGGCGGCGTTGGCGGCGGTCTTCGGGAACGACACGATGTAGCGGTTGCCCGAATGGATGCCCGGCGGAAGGTTCTTGACCACCGTGAGGGCGGTGTAGTCGGCCATG
>DAONCJ010000711.1:0-2428 GCA_035401985.1 Burkholderiaceae bacterium
CGGGTCGACCTGGAGACCGGAGCAGTCACCCTCGAGTCCGCCCATCGGGGCGAGGCCTTCAGCTTCGACGGCAAAGTGCTGCGCGCCATCTTCGGGCCGCGCTGGCGGCTGCTGATGATCGGCGCAGGTCAGTTGTCGCGCGCCCTGGCCCAGATGGCCATGGCCCTGGATTTCGAAGTGATCTGCTGCGACCCGCGTGAGGAGTTCCACCTGACCTGGGAAGTGCCGGGCACCCGCTTCGTCACCGGCATGCCCGACGACGTCGCCATCGAAATGCAGCTCGATCCGCACAGCGCCGTGGTGGCGCTGACGCACGACCCCAAGCTCGATGATCTGGTGCTGCTCGAGGCGCTGAAGTCGCCCGCCTTCTACATCGGCGCGCTCGGCTCGCGCGCGAACACGGCCAAGCGCAAGGAAAGGCTGGCGCTGTTCGACCTGTCCGAGGCCGAGATCAACCGCCTGCACGGGCCGATCGGACTGGACATCGGCAGCCGCACGCCCGGCGAGATTGCGGTGTCGATCCTGGCGGAAATCATCGCGGTGCGAAATTCCGTCGAACTGCGCCAGAAGAAGCCGCTGCAGGTCGCCGGCCCGGCCTGCGCGACCTGACGCGAGTTGACGTGATGCAGCCGGAGCGTCACTCCGGCTTGATGTTGCGTTCCTTGATCAGCTTCGTCCAGCGGGCTTCTTCCTTGTTCATGTAGTCCTTGAACTCGGCCTGCGACGAGGCGCGGATCTCGACCCCCTGCGGCTTGAAGCGCTCGATCATCTCCGGGTCGGCCGCGACCTTCGCAATGGCCTTCTCGAGCTTGTCGACGATCGCCCGAGGCGTTCCCGCCGGCACGACCATGCCCTGCCAGAACACGACCACGAAGTCCTTCATCCCGGTTGCTTCAGCGACGGTGGGAATGTCCGGAAAGGCGGGCGAGCGCTCGGCGCTGGTGATGGCGATCGGGCGGGTCTTGCCGGTGGCCATCACCGGCCGGGCTTCCAGCGCGGCCGAGAACATCATCTGCGCCTGACCGCTGGCCACGTCCTGGCCCGCCTGCGCGCCGCCCTTGTAGGGCACGTGGGTCATGTTGATGCCGGTCTGCATTTTCAGCAGTTCGGCGATCAGATGGTTGGTCGCGCCGATGCCCGAGCTGGCGATGTTGAACTTGCCGGGATTCGCCTTCGCATGGGCGATCAGTTCGGCCATGTTGCGCGCCGGGAACTCGGAGTTCACATGCAGGATGAAGGGCGTGAACGACATCAGCGACACGAGGTCGAAGCTCTTGTGCGGGTCGTACTGCACCTGGCCGGTGAGCGTCGGATTGATCACCAGCGATGTGCCGCCGGCATAGATGATGTAGCCGTCGGCAGGCGCCTTCGCGACATAGTTCGACGCAACCGTGGTACCCGCGCCGGCACGGTTGTCGATCAGGATCGGCTTGCCCAGCTCGATCGCCAGCTTGTTCGCGTAGGCGCGGGCGACCGCGTCGTTCACACCCCCTGGCGGATAGGGCACCACCATGGTGACCGGCTTTTGCGGCCAGTCGGTCTGGGCGCCCGCTGACAGGGGCAGCGCGAGAGCGGCAAGGCACGCCGCGATGAACAGGGAACGCTTCATGATGTCTTCTCGCTCAATGGGATCGAAAGTCAGGCTCGGACCAGACGCTAACTGTCGATGCCCAGCAGGTCAAGAATTCCGCAGACAAAGGTGAGCGGATGCGGGGGGCACCCCGGCACATGGAGCGCCGGTTTGAAGCGCTCGAGAAAGTCGCGGTCGAGCGCATCGGAGCCCTCGAAGGGACTGCCTGAAATGGCGCAGGCGCCGACCGCTATCACGAACTTGGGATCCGGCATGCCCTGCCAGCACAGGCTCAGGGCCTGAGCCATGTTGCGGGTGATCGGGCCCGACAGCACCAGCGCATCGGCGTGGCGCGGTGAGGGGACGATGTCGATGCCGTAGCGTCCGATGTCGAAGTTGACGTTGGTCAGCGCATTGATCTCGAGCTCGCAGCCGTTGCAGCCTCCGGCCGACACCGAGCGCATCTTCAACGAACGACCGAAGCGCTTGTGCAGCGCCTGCGACACCCGCAGGGGTTCGAGTTGCGGGCGCGAGCGGCTGAGCACCAGGTCGTCACGCGCGGCCGCGGCGAGCCTGAAGTCTCCACTGATCTCGAGCACTCCCGCAGGACACGCCGGCACGCAATCGCCGCACTGCATGCAGCGGCCCAGATCGATGCGCAGCGGCTCGTGGACGATCGCAGCCGCGGGACAGGCCTGAGAACAGGCTGTGCACCCGGTCGGACACGGGGCATCGGTCAATCGCGGCCGGCCCCGAAAGCCCACCGGATTGGCCTGCCTCGGATCCTTGATGGTCTGCGACCCCTGCGCGAGCCGGACCGCAATCGATTTGAACACCGTTCGAATTCCTGAATGGATG
>DAONCJ010000712.1:0-2422 GCA_035401985.1 Burkholderiaceae bacterium
GCCGCACCGACATTGGGCGAATGGCGCATGAGTTCGCCCAGCGGCCCCAGGCCGCCCAGGCTGAAGCGCTCGCCGACCAGCAACGCGACATGCGGGCAGTCCGCCAGCCGGGCGCTTTCGAAGAACAGCCGCCCGGCCACCTCCAGCGGCAGCCGCGCATCCGGATCCCGGAACAAGGACAGGCGCACGCCCGCGCGGGCAAAGGCCGTCTGCGGCCGTGCGCCCAGGTCCTGCAGCACCTGCGGGATGGCGAGGATCGGACCGATGCGGATGTCGCCCGCGTCACTCTGCACGAAGGCAGCAGCACCCTGCGGCGGCAGGCGCGCGCCGGGCATTGGGGTGTTGTCGACGGGAGGCCCGGTTGGGGTCATGGTCATGGCCGGAATTGCAGGGTAGGAGCATAGCGGCGATGCTAGAGTCGCCGCTCCCCTCGTGATCAAAGGCTCACCATGAAAAGGTTCTTTTCCGCGTTCTCGGCCCGCGCGTTCATCACCACGCTGGCCGTGACGCTTTCGGCGGCGGCGTTTGCCCAGCCCTTCAAGATGACGACACCGATCGCTCCTGGCGTCGCCGTGCCGGACAAGATTGAAAGTTCCCTCGGCACGCTGAACCTGAACTACGGCTACCCGTCGGCCGACACCGTCGAGAAAATCTACGACAACCTCGACCGCTCGCGTGCCCTGCAGGCGTATCTGATGGCGATCCCGATCGTGAACCAGGCCGGCATGCGCGACTCGATCCGCAAGTTCGGGCCGGACAACCAGACCGACGTGATCTGGGAAAACCTGGTCGATCCCCGCACCGTCGAGCTCACCGCCAACGACAACACGATCTACAACTTCATCTGGCTCGACTCCAAAAAAGGCCCCCTGGTCCTCGAAGTCCCGCCCGAGGTGCTGGGTGGCGTCAATGACTTCTGGTACCGCTGGGTGGCCGATGTGGGCATCACCGGCGAGGACCGCGGCAAAGGCGGCAAGTACCTCGTCCTGCCCCCCGGCTACAAGGGTGACGTGCCTCCCGGCTACATCGTTGTGCGCCCGAGTACCTACGGCAACTGGTTCTTCTTCCGCGCCTTTCTGGTCAATGGATCGACCAAGCCTGGCGTCGAGTCGGTGAAGAAGCACCTCAAGATCTATCAGCTCTCGGAGGCCGCCAATCCGCCTGCGATGAAATTCGCCAACGCATCCGGCGTGCCGGCCAACTTCGTCGCCCCGGGCGACTACTCGTTCTGGAACCTGCTGAACCAGGTGATCCAGGAAGAGCCGCCCGGCGGCTCCGACCCCACGACGCTCGGCCTGTTCGCCTCGATCGGCATCGTCAAGGGCCAGCCCTTCGCCCCGGACGAGCGCATGAAGAAGATCCTCACCGACGCTGCGAACATCGGCGCCGTCACCGCCCGCACCATCGCCTTCAAGGTCCGCTCGCCGGAGGCCTACTTCTACCCGAACAGCCCGTGGCGCCTGCCGTTCTTCGGCGGCTACAAGTTCGAGAGCGCGCCCGGCGTGACCAACATGGACGGCTACATCTTCTATTACTACTTCGCCACCGGTGTCACGCCCGCGATGGAGATGAAGATGGTCGGCCAGGGCTCGCAATACCCGTGGTCGGTGCAGGACTCGAAGGGCAACCCCTTCGATGGCGGCAAGACCTACAAGATGCGCCTGCCGCCCAACGTCCCGGTGAAAGACTTCTGGTCGGTGATCGTCTATGACAACCAGACCCGCTCGATGGTGCAGACCGACCAGAAGGCGCCCAGCGTGAGCAGCCAGGACAAGACCATCAAGACCAATGCCGACGGCTCGGTCGACGTGTGGTTCGGGCCCAAAGCCCCGCCCGGCATGGAAAGCAACTGGGTGCAGACCCTTCCGGGCAAGGGCTGGTTCATGATCCTGCGCCTGTACGGCCCGCTGGAGCCGTGGTTCAACAAGACCTGGCGTCCCGGCGAGATCGAACTCCAGCCCTGATGGCGCGGGTCGGTTCGGCGACCTGTCCATCCTGGATTCGCTGAAAAAGCGGTTCCTGGTCCGACACACGGCGGCGCCACTGCGATAAGCTCGTGCTTGCCGCGTCGAAAAATGTCCTTCTGGCGTCGATGCTTTTTGAGGAGTCCATGATGAACCGTTCTTATCTCGCTGCCGCGCTGGCCCTGGGGCTGGGTTTTGCCGCCGCCCCCGCGGGCGCCGTCGTTTATTGCAAGACGGTGGGTGTGCCGAAAGGCTGTGTGGCCCGGCCCGCGGCGGTGCCCGGCGCAGGCGCCCCCGGTGTGGGTGTCGCGCCGGGCGTGGGGGTCGGGGCTCCTGGCGTCGGCGTGGCGCCGGGGGTCGGGGTGGCGCCCGCCGTCGGGCCCAGTCCGACCAATCTGAACGGGGGCGTGAACCGCGTGGGCGTCCGCCGCTGAAAGAGACCGAGGCGCGAGCGTGCC
>DAONCJ010000713.1:0-2416 GCA_035401985.1 Burkholderiaceae bacterium
GACGATCAAGTCCAACACGACGGCGACCCTCGGCCCCAACGATCTCAATCTGGCTCTGAACGGCAAGGCGGATATCGGAGGGACGGGCAATGGCTGGGACAACCAGATCGACGGCAACAAGGGCGCCAATGTGCTGAACGGCATGGCGGGCAACGACGTGCTCGCCGGGGGCGACGGCAACGACATCCTGATCGGCGGCAGCGGCAGCGATGTGCTGCAGGGCGGCGCGGGCCGGGACACCTATCTTTTCGCGCTGGCCGATCTGCGAGCCGGCGATCGGGACACGGTGCCCAATGGCCGCGGAGACGTGCTCGACCTGAAGGCGGCGCTGAGCGTCCTGACGCGCGATGGGGTTGCCTTGAGCGCCACCGCGCAGAACGCGACGATCGGATCGGTGCTCGATATGCAGAACAGCATCGCCTTTGTCCAGGGGGTGCTGGAGGTCGATCTGAACCACGACGGCCAGTTCGCCGTCGCAGACGACTTTCAGATCGCCCTGCCCGATGTCCTGCTGGTGGGGTTCGACGCGGCAAGCAGCCTGTTCATGCTGTCCTGATCGGCGGAGCGCACGACGGCATTGCCGTCATGGGAGCGGATCGTTTATCTCTTTCTGGCGAAAGCGCATCGCGCCGGAGGGTGGTCAACAGCCCGTCGGCGCAGGTAAGCTCCTTCGCCAGGGGCGTCCCACCGCGCCCGATCCCAAGACTCATCCAGGAGAGACAGCCATGATGCTTTACGATTCCGTCGGCCCCAATCCCCGTGTCGTGCGCATGTTTGCCGCCGAACGCGGCATCGAACTGCCCAAGACCAAGGTCGACCTGCGCGGCGGCGAAAACCGCCAGCCGGCCTACATGGGCAAGAATCCGTCGGGCCAGCTGCCCTGTCTCGAACTCGACGACGGCACGGTGCTGGCCGAGATCACCGCGATCTGCGAATACCTCGACGAGGTGGCCGGCAAGGGCACCTCGCTGATCGGCAGCAACGCCAAGGAGCGCGCCGAGACCCGCATGTGGGTGCGCCGCATCGACCTGAACATCCTCGAGCCGCTGGCGGCCGGCTTCCGCTACGCCGAAGGCCTGAAGATGTTCGAGACCCGCATCCGGGTGATTCCGCACGCCGCCGACGACCTGAAGAAGATGGCGCAGGAAAAGATCGCCTGGCTCGACGGCCTGATGGCGGGCAAGGAATACGTCTGTGGCAACCGGCTGACCCTTGCCGACATCCTGCTGTTCGTGTTCCTCGATTTCGGCAAGATGGTCGGTCAGCCGATCAATCCCGAGCTGAAGCACATCAACGCTCACTACGAGCGCATGAAGGCCCGGCCGAGCGCCGCCGCCTGAAGCAGGTCGGCGACACGCGGGTTCGCTGCCGATTCGGCGCGACCCGCGCGCTGCTGCGCGGCGCCTGGCATCAGGCCCGCGCGCTGTCCGCCAGCACCAGATCGGCGCCCTTCTCGGCGATCGCGACCACGGCCGCGTTGGTGTTGCCCGATATCACCGCCGGCATGATCGATGCATCGATCACCCGCAGTCCGGTCACGCCGCGGACCCGCAACCGCTCGTCGACGACCGAGCCCGCATCGATGCCCATGCGGCAGGTGGATGTCGGGTGATAGACGGTCTCGCCGGTGGCGCGACAAAAGTCGAGCCACTCATCGTCGCACTGCACCGAGGCGCCCGGCGTGCGCTCCTCGGCCACGTACTGGCTGAAGGGCGGCGTGTTGACCAGCTTGCGCAGGCCCTTGAGTCCTTCGACCATCATCCGGCGATCGCTCTCGGCGGCCAGGTAGTTGTACTGGATCGCGGGCGGGGTGCGCACGTCCGCCGACTTCAGGCGCACCCAGCCGCGAGATTCGGCGCGCAGCTGCGACACCGAACAGGTGAAGCCCGAGAAGTCGTCGAGGATGCCGCCGCGCTTGGCGATCGAGAAATTGATGAAGTAGTACTGCGCGTCGGGCCGCGTCATGTGCGGCTCGGTCCGCACGAAGGCGGCCGCATACCCGGCGCTGACGGTCAGCGGTCCGCGCCTGGCCAGCAGGTACTTCAGGCCGATGCCCAGCTTGCCGCGCAGCGTCGCCATGTCGTCGTTGATCGTGATCTTCTGATTGCAGCGCCAGTAGGTGCGGACATAGAAGTGGTCCTGCAGCCCCTCGCCCACGTCCTGCCGATCGGCGACGACCGGCAGACCGAGCGCCTGCAGGCGCGCAGCCGGGCCGACCCCCGACAATTGCAGCAGCTGCGGTGAATTGAACGAACCGCCAGCCAGGATCACTTCGCCGGCGTGCGCCGTGCGGGTGCGCCCACCCTGCTGGTACTCGACGCCGACCGCTCTGGTTCCCTCGAACAGCACCCGGCTGACCAGCGCGTTGACCTCGACGCGCAGGTTGGGACGCTTCTCGGCGGGGCGCAGATAACCG
>DAONCJ010000714.1:0-2414 GCA_035401985.1 Burkholderiaceae bacterium
CGACACCGTGACCATGCCCTGCGTGAGCGAATTGAGCTTGTCGAAATGGATGCCCAGGTTCCTGGTGACCCCGGGGCGCAGCGAGTCGATCACCACATCGCTGGTCTTGACCATCTCGTAGAACGCATGGCGGGCCTGATCGTTCTGCAGGTCCATCGCGACGCTGCGCATGCCGCGGTTGAAGGTGTAGCCGGTGTGACGGAACGGGTCGCCAGTCAGCGGTTCGACCTTGATCACATCGGCGCCCAGCTCGGCCAGCAGCGAGCCGCAATACGGGCCGGCCACGAAGGTGCCCATGTCGAGGATGCGGAAACCGGCGAGCGGCCCTGGCCGCAGCGGCGCCATCTTGGCGGGGCGCGGCGGTGCGGGCCGCACCTGCACCTTGCCGTTGTCCGCACCCAGCACCGGCGCCGGGCCATGCACCTTGCCCGGTGTGCGCGTGAGGTTGATCGGAATGCCGGGCATGCCGGTCGGGCCGCGCTGCGGATCCTCCACCTGGGCATGCATGCCGATGGCATTGACCTGCGGGTGGTCGAGCCAGGCTTCGGTCGGGCCGATGCGCCCGCAGGGGATGCCCAGGCCGGTGATCATCGTGATCAGGTCGTCCAGATTGTGCTTGAGGAACTCGGTCTGGATCTTGGCCTTGGCCCAGTCGACGTTCGAGGCCAGCACCAGATTGCCGATGTTGCCGCCCATCCGCTCTTCGTCGAGCATCGCGCTCAATCCCAGAGCCTTGATCAGCCAGGTCTCGAACTTGCCGCCGAGCGCTCCGCAGGCGATCCACTGACCGTCCTTGGTCGCATAGCGGGTGTAGGTGGGATGGCGTCCGCCAGTGCCCACCGCCGTGCTGGGATCGGGATTGTCGGGATTGACGGTGAACGAGCCGACG
Source organism: Burkholderiaceae bacterium (assembly GCA_035401985.1). Lineage (GTDB taxonomy): Bacteria > Pseudomonadota > Gammaproteobacteria > Burkholderiales > Burkholderiaceae_E > Quisquiliibacterium. Next base: position 890 of record DAONCJ010000714.1, read on the forward strand.
GCGGCCTCCATCACCGCATTGATGCCACCCACGGCGATATTCTGGCCGAACCCCGAGCGCTCGCGCTCGACCAGCGCCGCGACCGTGCAGACGGTCGCCCAGACGCCCTGGACGTAAAGCAGATGGGGATAGACCGAGTCGATCGGGCCGCCATCGGTCCCCGATTGGCGCCAGGCCACGCCGCCGGCAGCGGCCAGCAGCGCCTGCGATTCGTGTCCGCCGAGCCAGGGCGTGGTCCGCCCGTAAGGGGCCATCTCGACGATGATCAGCCGTGCGTTGCGGGTCCGCAGCGACTCGCCGGACAGGCCGAACTTCGCCAGCGTCGCACTGTCGCGCACGATGCAGATGTCGGCGCCGCCGAGCAGCTCGTCCAGCCAGGCGCATTGCGCCGTATTGGAGGGGTCGACGACCACGCTTTTCTTGCCACGGTTCCACATCGAAAAGCCCGGCTGGTCGCGGCCCGGGTCGCCCATCGGTGGTTCGATCTTCACCACCTCTGCGCCGAAATCGGTCAGGAACATGCCGGTGATGGGTCCGGCAATACCCTGGGTGAGATCAACGACTTGAAGCGAATCGAGCACGCCCATCAGGTTTTCTCCGCGTTGTGTTCTGGGTGACAGTCAGGGGGGTCCAACCGGTCCAAGGGTAATGGCCCGCGCGGCAAGCCGCGGGGATGATCGGCATCGATCGGAACGCCGCAGTGTGGCATGCCATGTTCCGGTCCGGCGCCGTTTCCGCGCCGTCATCCGATGGCTCCGCGACGTCGATGCAGCGACCGGCGCGTGCCGGCGAAGCAATCCTCCCGATCGGCCAAATTCGGGCCGTCGCCGCTGGCCGGCGCTGCGGTGCGAGGGCATCATGTGCGGTGGTTCCACCGTCATCCGATCCGAGGATTTTCATGAGCTCATCCGCCCCGACCCCCGGTCCGCGCTTCGCGGTTCTCAAGCCCGAACAGCTGAACGAGGCGCAACAGAAGACGCTGAAGTCGATTCTCAGCGGACCGCGTGCAGCCGGTGACCCGGGTGCGGCGGACCGCCTGCTGCAGGGAGGCCCCTTCAACGTCTGGCTGCGCAGCCCCGAACTCGGCGACCGGCTGCAGCAGGTCGGCGCGTACATCCGCTACGACTCGTCGCTGGGGCTTCGCCTCAACGAGCTGGCGATCCTGATCACCGCGCGATTCTGGACCTCGCAGTACGAGTGGTATGCCCACTATCCGATGGCGATGCGCGCCGGCCTGGCGCCCGAGATCGCCGCAGAGCTGGCCCTCGGTCAGCGGCCTTCGACGATGAAGGAGGACGAGGCGGCGGTCTACGATTTCTGCATGCAGCTGCATCGCGAAAAGCAGGTGGACGATGCCAACTATGCGCGCGCGCTGGCGCTGTTCGGCGAACAGGGCGTGGTCGATCTGATCGGCGTCTGCGGCTATTACACCGCTGTGTCGATGACGCTGAACGTGGGTCGGGTGCCGCTGCCCGCCGGCGAGCCGCTGCCGCTGGCGCCGCTGTAAGCACTCGAAGCCCCGCAC
>DAONCJ010000715.1:0-2405 GCA_035401985.1 Burkholderiaceae bacterium
TGCCGGCAGCCAGCCCAGCGCCGCGCCGGGCAGCCCGTGAACCTGGGCGAGATAGGCCCAGGGGGCGAACTCGTCGACCTGCCGGACGATCTCGCCCTCCCAGAAACTGAACGTGGACAGCACGCGAAGGCTGCGGGCCCGACCGGCCGAGCGGCCCGCCGAACCGCGGGCGCGCCAGCGCACCCGCCACATCATCTGGGCCTTGCGCTCATCGCCCGCCATCCAGACGGTTTCACCACGGACCGATTCGAGCCTTGCCAGCCGGAAGCGCAGCAGCCAGGCCACCCGCTCGGCGCGCAGATCCGGATGGATCGGATCGCTGAACGAGGCATGCCGGTGATAGCAGGAGAGCAGCGCGGTGCCGTCATGACGCGTGAGCGCGTCGATGTAGCCGCGGAGGGTCGATTCACTCATGGGGTGCGGCGGCTTTCAGGTCTTCCAGGCGGGCGGGCGCTTGTCGATGAAGGCCTGCACGCCCTCCAGCGTGTCGGGGGCCATCATGTTGCAGGCCATCGTCTGCCCCGCCAGCTGATAGGCCGCGTCGACGCCCATCTCGAGCTGCCGATAGAACAGGCCCTTGCCGGCGGCGATGGCCACCGCGGGCTTGGCGAGGATCGAATCGACCAGCAGACGCACCTCGGCATCGAGCCGGTCGGCGGGCACGACCCGGTTGACCAGGCCGCGTTCGCGGGCCTGATGGGCATCGATGAAGTCACCGGTCACGAGCATCTCGAAGGCCGCCTTGCGCGAGACGTTGCGCGTCAGCGCCACCGACGGCGTGGCGCAGAACAGGCCGAGATTGACGCCCGACACCGCAAACCGCGCCTGATCCGAGGCCACCGCCAGGTCGCACATGGCCACCAGCTGGCAGCCCGCGGCGGTGGCAACGCCCTGCACACGGGCGATCACCGGCTGGGGCAGCGCCTGCAGGGTGGTCATCAGTCGCGAACATTGCGCAAACAGGGACTGGTAGTACGCAAGCGAGGGTTCTGCTCGCATCTCGCGCAGATCGTGGCCGGCGCAGAACGCCTTGCCGGCGGCCGCCAGCACGATCACCCGCACCTGCGGATCGGCGGCCAGCCGGTCGAACTCGGCCTGGAGCGCGTCCATCATGGCCGCCGACAGCACGTTGTACTGTGCCGGACGGTTGAGGGTGAGCGTGGCCACACCGCCTGTCTGGTCGACCTGCAGCATCGGATCGACGACTCGATCGAGCAAAACTCCGGACATTACGAGCCTCCCGAGCAAAGTGAAGCCGGGATGCTATCCCGGCTGGCCATCGGGTACAAACCCTCACCCCGACGCGCCGCCGCCACGGCCGGGCGCACCGGCCGTCGGCGATGGATGGCGCCTCTGCGAATCGGCCGGGTGCTTCGGTTTACACTCGATCACACCTTGCAGCCGCCCGAGGCACCACCCGACATCCGCCTGGGGTGCGCGGCGCCCCTGGATACCGGCCTCAACCGGTCCCAGCCCTTTTGAGATGTGCCCAGTATGCTCGAGAAGATCCATGCGGTTGCCGCCCAGGTCGGACAGATCGTGGTCGGCAAGCAGCCGCAGATCCGCCTGGCCCTCGCCTGCCTGCTGGCACGCGGCCACCTGCTGATCGAGGATCTGCCCGGAGTCGGCAAGACCACTCTGGCGCATGCGCTGTCGATCTCGCTGGGGCTGCAGTTCAAGCGGATCCAGTTCACCAACGACCTGCTGCCGGCCGACATCACCGGCGTGACGGTCTTCGACCGCGAGCGCTCGAACTTCGTGTTCCACCCCGGACCGGTGTTCTCGCAGGTGCTGCTGGCCGACGAGATCAACCGCGCTTCGCCCAAGACCCAGAGCGCACTGCTCGAGGCCATGGAAGAGCGCCAGGTCTCGGTCGAGGGCAAGGCGCAACCGCTGCCCGAACCGTTCTTCGTCATCGCCACCCAGAATCCGCTGGACCAGATCGGCACCTTTCCGCTGCCGGAATCCCAGCTCGACCGCTTCCTGATGTGCATCGAGCTCGGCTACCCCGACCCCAAGGCCGAACGCGCGCTGCTCGAAGGCAGCGACCGGCGCGACATGCTGGCGGCGCTCAAGCCGTGCATGGCGCCGGCCGATCTTGTGTTCCTGCAGCGCAAGGTCCGCGAGATCCGCTGCAGTTCGGCGCTGCTCGACTACATGCAGAACCTGCTCACCTTCAGCCGGCGCTCGCCGGCGCTCGCCGAGGGCCTCAGCCCGCGCGCGGGCCTGGGGCTGATGCAGGCGGCACGCGCCTGGGCGATGCTCGACGGGCGCAACCATGTGCTGCCCGACGATGTGCAGGCGGTGGTCACCGCGGTGGCCGGTCACCGGCTGCGGCCCTCCAAGGGCAGCGCCGGGTCGCATCGTGCGCGAGCCGAAATCGTCTCGGGCATCGTCAAGGGCGT
>DAONCJ010000716.1:0-2403 GCA_035401985.1 Burkholderiaceae bacterium
CTTGGCGCCGATCCGCGCGGCCGCCTCGACCTGCGCGAGATCGGCATCGATGAAGACGCTGGTGGTGATGCCGGCACCGGCCAGCGCGGCCACGATCTCGCGAACCTGTGCCTCCTGCGAGACGATGTCCAGCCCGCCTTCGGTGGTCACCTCATGGCGCCCCTCGGGCACCAGCATGGCCATTTCGGGGCGAACGCGCGAGGCAATCGCGAGCATCTCGGCGGTGGCCGCCATCTCGAGATTAAGCTTGATGTGCGTGAGCTCGCGCAGACGCCGCACGTCTTCATCCTGGATGTGGCGCCGGTCCTCGCGAAGGTGCACGGTGATGCCATCGGCGCCGCCCAGATGCGCTTCGACCGATGCCCACACCGGATCGGGTTCGTGGGTGCGGCGGGCCTGACGGACAGTGGCCACGTGGTCGATGTTGACGCCAAGTTCGATCATAGTTTGTGCAGGTCGATGAGGATCTGTCGGGTGTTCAGGGTGGCGCCATCCAGGTGATGCGCGAGGATGGCGCGGGTCAGGTATTTTGCCTGCGTCCGGGCGCGCGTAGACTCGAAGCTGCCGGCAGCCAGGCTTCGAAGCGTCTCGCCGCTGACCAGCCCCGCCGTGCCGCCGCCCGCCGCGGGGTCGGCCGCCATGAAGCCCGCCGAGGGCCGCCAGCGATAAAAGCGTTCTTCGTCGATCGGCTCGTCGGCGGTGTCATGGGCGAGGTCTGGCGCGTAGCCGGTCTCGCGCAGCAGCACCCATTCGAAGCGTCGCAGCGTGTCGTCCAGTGGTGCGCCCGAACACAGATCGAGCAGCGCCTGGACGTAACCCTCGTAGAGCCCCGGATGCGGGTCCTCGCGGGGCAGCAGCTTCATCAGCAGCTCGTTAAGGTAGAAGGCGCACAGCAGCGCGTCACCCTGGGGGCTGGCCATGCCACCGACCCAGTGGGCGGCGGTGAGGGTGCGCAATTCGCGGCGTCCGGTCCACCCGGCCGCCAGCGGCTGAAACTGCAGCAGCACCCCACGCAGCGCCGAGTGGGGGCGGCGCGCGCCCTTGGCAACGGCCGCGATCCGGCCGTAGTCGCGGGTGAACAGGTCGACCACAAGGCTTGTTTCCCGATAGGGAACGCTGTGCAGCAGGAAGGCCGCCTGATGCTCGACCTTCATCGACGCGGGGAGCATCGGCCCGTACTACTCGTAGCCGTAGGCGCGCAGGCTCGTCTCGTTGTCGGCCCAGCCTCCGCGAACCTTCACGAACAGCTCGAGATAGACCTTCGTGCCGAACATCTTTTCGAGGTCGACGCGGGCCTCGCTCGCGATGCGCTTGATCCGCTCGCCTCCGGCGCCCAGGATCATCGGCTTGTGCACCTCGCGCGCAACAATGATGGTCGCGAAGACGCGCCGCAGATTGGGCAGCTCCTCGAACTTCTCGATGACGACGGTGCTCTCGTAAGGCAGTTCATCGCCAAGCAGGCGGAAGAGCTTTTCGCGGATCAGTTCGGTTCCGAGAAAGCGCTCGCTGCGGTCGGTCAGCGCATCGCCCTCGAGCATGGCCGCACCGACCGGCAGCCGCCGGGCGCACAGGTCGGCCAGCAGCTCGACCTGATGCCCGTTCTGGGCGCTGATCGGAATCACTTCGTCGAACGGGCGGTCGGCGGTGGCCTCGGCGATCAGCCGGCCGATGCGCGACTTGTCGGCCACCGCATCTATCTTGTTGATCGCGAGGAACAGGGGCGTGCCGGCTGGCAGCAGCGCCGCCATCGTCTTGTCGCCGGTCGTCCATCCCGCGGCGTCGCAGACCATGACCACGACGTCGGCATCGGCGGCCACCTGCTGTGCCGTCCGGTTCAGGACCCGGTTCAGCGCGCCCATCGAGCGGGTCTGGTAGCCAGGGCTGTCGATGAAAAGGAGCTGTGCATCGGGGCGCGACAGCACGCCGAGGATGCGGTGCCGTGTCGTCTGCGCCTTCTTGGAGGTGATCGACAACTTCTGGCCGACCAGCCGATTGAGCAGGGTCGACTTGCCCACGTTGGGCCGGCCGACAATGGCGACGTAGCCGCAACGGTGTTCGATGGGCGGGGCGGTGTCGGTCATCAGACGGGATGCGGGTTGACCGCAACGGGATCGGCGGCAAGCTGGCCAGCGCCGGCCTTGCCGCGACTGCGACGGGCCGGAGCCGGTTCGAGCGTCTGGGCGTTTTCAAGGGCGAGCTTGGCTGCCGCCTGTTCGGCGGCGCGTCGGCTGCCCCCGCGACCCAGCACGGTGATCGAAAGCTTGGGAATGGCGCACTCCACTTCGAATGTCTGACTGTGCGCGGCGCCATGGGTGGCGACCACCGAATAGACCGGCAGCGGCATGCGGCGGCCCTGCAGGTATTCTTGCAGCAGCGTCTTGGCGTCCTTGCCGAGGGTGCGCG
>DAONCJ010000717.1:0-2395 GCA_035401985.1 Burkholderiaceae bacterium
TGGGGCAGCATCGGACGCTGTCCCCAGGCGATGGTCGGCAGCGGGCAGCCCTGCAGCGACGCCATGATCGGCTTGCCGGCGCGCAGGCCGGTCTCGTACATGTCGACGTGCGGGTAGGTCTGGTAGCCGGCGATCACGCTGGCGTGGCGGGCGATCGCCTCCGACATGTTGGTGTGCATGTCCAGCGCCACGCCGATCATCACGTGCGGATCGATCTCGCGGATCCGGCGCAGCAGTTCACCTTCGGCGTCGTCATGGCTGGCGCTTACCATCGCGCCATGGAGGTCGAGCAGCACCGCATCGCAGCCGGCGGCGACCGCCTCGCAGATGCGCCCGCTGACGTAATCGAAGACCTCGTCCGAACACGGTGCGCTGGGAGCCGCCGATGCAGCGATGGGCGTGACCACCTGGGCGCCGAGCTGCGCGGCCAGATCGAGGAAGGCGCCGATGGCCGATCCGGTGCCGCGATACGCAGCCAGCACCGCCTCGCCCTCCGGGGGCGCGCTGCCGCCGCCGAAGCGGGTGAGCGGCGTGGGCACCGGCGAGAATGTGTTGGTCTCGTGCTTGAACTGGGCGATGACGATCTTCATGGCGGTAGCCTCAATAAGCCAGTTTGAGACCGGCGCGCGGCCAGTCCATTTCGATCAGCTTGCCGGCTCCGGACAGCGTGATCAGTGCACGCCGACGATCGGCGCCGGCAAAGCAGAGGTTGGTCACCATCCAGTCGCCGGGCGTGGGGATGAACTCGACCAGCCCGCCCTGCGGGGCGATGACCGAGATGCCGCCCTGCAGCAGCGTGGCGACGCAGACATTGCCGCTCGCCTCGACCGCCAGCGAGTCGTACCAGGCCGGCACCGGCGACGCATAGAGCATCCGCCCGCCGTTGGGCGAGGGATGCGGTGCCCGGGCGATCTGGCCGGGGGCGGACAGGTCGAAAGCCCACAGCCGGCAGGTCTGGGTTTCGGCGACATAGACCGTCTTGCCGTCGGGTGACAGGCCGACGCCGTTGGCGGTGAGCAGCGGGTAGATGGCCTTGCGGACCGACGATCCGTCGGCGCGGGCGTAGTAGAGCCCGCCGCGATCCATGTCGCGCGGGCGGCCCTTGCCCAGATCGGTGAACCAGAATCCGCCATGACCATCGAACACGATGTCGTTGGGGCCGCGCAGCGGCTGGCCGTCGACCTCGGTGTAGAGCACCTCGACCTTGCCGGTGTTCATGTCGACGCGCTCGATGCGCCCGCCGCTGTAGTCGGCGGGCTGCGAGCCGGGGTACAGGATGCCCTGGCGCTCGATCCATTCGAAGCCGCCGTTGTTGCAGACGTAGCAGTGGCCGTCGGGACCGATCGCAGCGCCGTTCGGGCCGCCGCCGAGCTTCGCGACGATCTGCCTGCTGCCGTCGGGCTTGATGCGCGTCAGGGTCTGGCGCCGGATTTCGACCAGCACCACCGACCCGTCGTCCAGGGCGACCGGGCCCTCCGGGAACCAGAGATCATCGGCAACTACACGCGTCATGGGTGCACTCCGGCATCATTGAGATGCGAGCGAGTTTACGCGCAAGCCGCCGGCCCGCCGGTTCCACGAATGACAACTCCCCGCCTGCCATGAACGACATCATCCTGCACCACTATCCGGCCTCGCCCTTTGCCGAAAAGATCCGCCTGATCCTGGGTGCCAAGCGGCTGGCCTGGCGCTCGGTCATCATCCCCTGGACGATGCCCAAGCCGGACCTGATGCCGCTGACCGGCGGCTACCGGCGCACGCCGGTGCTGCAGATCGGCGCCGACATCTATTGCGACACCGCGCTGATCGCACGGGTGCTCGACGCGCGGGCGCCCGAGCCGCCGTTGTATCCGGCCAGCCGCGTCGCCGCTTGCTCGGTGGCCGAACTGGCCGACCGTGATCTGTTTGCGGCGGCCGTGGCCTATGTGTTCCAGCCGGCCGGATTCGCCGCGCTGTTCCAGGGGATGAAGAAGGCGGAGATCGACGCCTTCATCGAGGACCGCAAATCGATGCGCACCGGGGGCGGCAGCCGCATGGATGTGCCCGAGGCGGCAGGCCAGCTGCATCACTGGCTGCAGCGCATCACCGACCATCTGGCCGACGGCCGCCCGTTTCTGATGACCGACACGCCCACGATCGCCGACTTCAGCGTCTTTCATCCGCTGTGGTTCGTGCGGCGGGCGCCGGCGCTGGCGCCCATCCTGAATGCGTATCCGGCGGTGCCGGTCTGGTTCGAGCGCATGGCGGCGATCGGCCATGGCGAGTCGACCGCGTTGGACTCGATCGACGCCCTGGATATTGCGGCGGCCGCAACCGCCTCGGACGTGGAGCATCCCTGGGTCGACCATCACGGCTGCCAGCCGGGAGACGATGTCGTGATCGAGCCTGCCGACTA
>DAONCJ010000718.1:0-2380 GCA_035401985.1 Burkholderiaceae bacterium
CGGCTTCAGCCAGGACGGCGGGTTTGCGCCGGTCGAGCGCGCCGCCCGCGAGCGGCTGGGCAAGGACGTCCAATGGGCACGCACCTCTGCCGATCTCGACACGATCGAACGTCGGGTCGGCGAACTGCTCGCAGGACCCTTGTCGATCGACGATGCGGTGCAGCTCGCCCTGCTGAACAACCGTGGCCTGCAGGCCAGTTTCCAGGAGCTCGGGATCACGGAGGCGCAGCTTGTGCAGGCGGGCCGTCTGCCCAATCCCGGGTACAGCTTCGGGCGCCTGCGCCAGGGCGACGAGATCGAACGCGAGCAGGGCATTCACTTCAACCTCGCCCGGCTGCTGATGATGCCGACGATCGTCCGACTGGAGGGGCGTCGCTTCGAGCAGGTCAAGGGACAGGTCGTGCTGACCCTGCTCACACTGGCCGCCGATACGCGCAAGGCGCACGTCCAGGCGGTCGCCGCCGAGGAGACTGTGCGGTACATGCGCCAGGTGCAGCAGGCCGCGCAGGCCAGCGCCGAACTGGCCCGCCGGATGGCCCAGGTCGGCAACTTCAACAAGCTGCAGCGTGCGCGCGAGCAAAGCTTCCAGGCCGACGCGATGCTGGGAGTGGCGCGAGCCGAGCAGATGCAGCGCACGACGCGCGAACGGCTCACCCGTCTGCTCGGTCTGTGGGGCGCCCAGACGCAGTTCCGGCTGCCCGAACGGCTGGCCGATCTGCCGAGCGCGTTGTCCGATCAGCCCGACATCGAAAAGTTGGCGCTGGCGCAGCGTCTGGACGTGATGGACGCCCGCCTGCTGGCCGAGCAGACCGCAATGAATCTGGGGCTGACCCGGCGCACGCGATTTATCAACGTGCTCGAGCTCGGCGGCGTGCGCAGCGAATCGAACGAGGCGCCCACCCAGCGCGGCTGGGAGATCAGTATCGAACTGCCGCTGTTCGACTGGGGCGATGCGCGCGTGGCGCGTGCCGAGGCGACCTACATGCGCGCGGTGCACCGCGCCGCCCAGACGGCCATCAACGCCCGCTCGGAGGTTCGCGAGGCGTATGTGGTCTGGCGCTCGGCCTTCGACATCGCGCGGTATCACCAGGACGAAATCGTGCCGCTGCGCAAGCTGATCGCCGAAGAGAATGTGCTGCGCTACAACGGCATGCTGATCGGGGTGTTCGAACTGCTGGCCGATGCCCGGTCGCAGATTGCCAGCGTCAATGCCGCCATCGAGGCCAAGCGCGACTTCTGGCTGGCGCAGGCCGATCTCGACATGGCGATGGTCGGCAGACCCAGCTTCACCCCGATGGCAGGACCCGCCGCGCCGGTTGCGTCCGGCGCCGCCGCTCCCCATTGATTCCGAGGACCACTTCAATGCTTTCCCGACGCAATTTCATCGGTGGTGCCGGCGCTGCGGCGGCGGCAGTGACCGCCGCCACCGTCAGCAGGGTCGCCATGGCGGCTCTGCCCGAGCCGGTCATCCAGACCCGGCCCGACACCATGGCGCCGCTGGTGCCCGAGACGGGCCGGCCCTACAACCCGGTGGTCACGCTGAACGGCTGGACACTGCCCTGGCGCATGAACAACGGCATCAAGGAATTCCATCTGGTCGCCGAGCCGGTCGTGCGCGAAATGACGCCCGGCTTCAAGGCTCATCTGTGGGGCTACAACGGTCAGAGTCCGGGCCCGACGATCGAGGTGGTCGAAGGCGATCGCGTGCGCATCTTCGTGACCAACCGGCTGCCCGAGGTGACCAGCATCCACTGGCACGGGCAGCGGCTGCCCAACGGCATGGACGGCGTCACCGGCCTCACGCAGAAGGGTATCGACCCCGGCAAGACCTTCGTCTACGAGTTCGTCGCCCGCCGTCCCGGCACCTTCATGTATCACCCGCATGCCGACGAGATGGTGCAGATGGCGATGGGCATGATGGGCTTCTGGGTCACCCATCCTCGCACTCGCCATCCGCTGATCGACGAGGTCGACCGCGACTTCGTGTTCCTGCTCAATGCCTACGACATCGAGCCGGGCAGCGCGACGCCGAAGATCATGACCATGCTGGACTTCAACCTGTGGAGCTGGAACAGCCGCATCTTTCCGGGCATCGATCCCTTCGTCGTGCGCAAGAACGACAAGGTGCGCATGCGCATCGGCAACCTGACGATGACCAATCATCCGATGCATCTGCACGGGCACGAATTCACCATCACAGGGACGGATGGCGGGCCGGTTCCGAAGGCGGCCCGCTGGCCCGAGATTACCGCCGACATCGCGGTCGGGCAGATGCGCCAGATCGAATTTCTGGCGGACGAAGAGGGCGACTGGGCCTTTCATTGCCACAAGAGCCATCACACGATGAACGCGATGGGCCACAACGTGCCCACGATGATCG
>DAONCJ010000719.1:0-2377 GCA_035401985.1 Burkholderiaceae bacterium
AATGCCGTCGAGCCGATCGTGAAGGTGGCGGGCCAGGGGTTCTCGGGCTGACTGCGGTCGGGCACCCCTTCCACCAGGTTGCGGGTCAGCGGCTGGTCGAACAGCGTGACCGTCGTGCCTGAAGGCGAGGTGATGGTCGCGCTCAACTGGCTCGGGCTGGTCGCCGTGAGGTTCAGGTCGAACTCCATGCGCTCGATGCGCACGTTGCCGGCGACAACCGCCGTCGCAGTGAGGCCTGTCGGGTCCGCGTCGGGAATCGCCCCCGCGGGCGTGGCCGATGCTCCCTCTGCACTTTGCCAGTTGGCGATCGTCCCCGCAGCACCCGACCACGATTCAGCCAGACGCACCGCCGCCGACACGTCCAGCAGTCCGAAGCCGAAGTCACGCGAGAAGTGCATTCCGCTCAGGTTCCAGTCGCCGGCCTTGTTGGCGACCCAGCTCGGATTGTCCCCGTCGACCCGCCGGGCAGTCGCTGCAAGGATGTTCGACACATCGCGAAAGCCGAGCTTCGGATTCGCCTGAAGCATCAGCGCAGCAGCACCACCCACCATCGGACCGGAATAGGAAGTGCCCTGGTTCTGGTACGCGTAATCACCGGCCGCGCCGTCCGTCTTGTTGTAGCCCGCATTGCCCTGGATGTCTGCAGACGCAATGCCGAAGCCCGAATCGACTGACTGTTCGGCCGCCCCCGTGCCGCCCGGCGCTGTCACCAGCAGGCTGGCTCCGGGGGTGGAGTAGGAGGTGGGCTTGCCTTCCTCGGTGATCGCTCCGACCGAAATTGTCAGCTTGTTGTTGGTGAAGTTGCTCAGCGCAGTGTCGGCGGCATTCTGACGCTCGTTGCCGCCAGAGACCTCGATGACCATGCCGAGCCCGCCGCGCGCCTCGGTCGCCGCTCTCAGCAACGCGGCCCCCCAGGCGATGTCCGAAGCGCTGCCCGACGCGCCGAAATTCTCGGCAAACGCCGGGTCCTGCCCCCACGAGTTGACGCTGACCGCAGCGCCGGCCGCGAGATTGGCAAGAAACAGGCGGCTCGTGTCCGAGCCCGCAGCAATGGCCAAGCCTGGAACGATCTTCGCCTCGAACGCCACGCCGACGCCGCCAATGCCGTCATTGCCCGCCATGCCGACGATGGATCCGACCACCGTGCCGTGGCTATTGCCGGCACCGACGAAGCCCTGTCCGGTGGTGTTGCGCACGCTGTCATAAGCGAGATCGACCAGCAGATTGGCTGCCAGTGAAGGATGCGTCAGATCGACACCGTCATCGTTCACCGCGACGATCACGCCCTTGCCCGTATAGGTCTGCCACGCCGACAAAACGTTGATGTCCAGTCTGGACGGCCCCCCGCGCTGGCCGGTGTTGATGAGATACCACTGGGCTGAAAGCAGGGGGTCGTTGAAGACACGGCTCATCGAGAGGACTCCGAAAAGGAAAGATCAGGCATGGACAGGCGCATGCGCACGTACCGCGGAGCGGCACCTGGAAGGCTGGGCAAGTTGGCAGACTACAGCCCTCCACTTGGGCTGCCCAGACGCACAGAGCGGTTTACAACAAGATGATGTTGTCAATCATCCGGCGCTGCGCAGCCTCATGACGGGCGGCGCTCTGTGGCCGCTGTGCGGCCCCCGATCCGACCCTGAGGTGACGCGTTGACGAGCCCCGCGCAGGGGCTCAGCGCAGGATCAGATTGTCGCGATGGATGAGTTCGGGTTCTTCGATGAAACCCAGAATGCCTTCGATGTCTGACGATGCCTTGCGCATGATCAGCCGGCTCTCGGAACTGGAGTAGTTGATCAGACCGCGTGCGATTTCGCGCCCGGTGCTGTCACGACAGGCCACGACCTCGCCCCGCTCGAAGTCGCCACTGACCTCGACCACGCCGATCGGCAGCAGGCTCTTGCCATCTTCGCTCAGGGCTCGCGCTGCACCGGCGTCGACGGTGATCGAACCACGCAATTGCAGATGATCGGCGAGCCACTGCTTGCGCGAAGCAAGACGCGGCGTCATGGCGATGAAGCGGGTGCCGATGTCCTCGCCCCGCGCGAGACGCACCAGCACATCCGGCGTGCGCCCGGACGCCACCACGGTGTGAGCGCCGCTGCTGGCCGCCCGCTTGGCCGCGAGGACCTTGGTGATCATGCCGCCCTTGCCGATCGAACTGCCGGCGCCGCCGGCCATGCCTTCGAGCGTCGGGTCGCCTGCACTGACCTGAGACAGCAGCCGCGCGGCAGGATCCTTGCGAGGATCGGCCGTGAACAGTCCCGACTGGTCGGTGAGGATGATCAGCGCCTCAGCGTCGATCAGATTGGCCACCAGCGAACCCAGCGTGTCGTTGTCGCCGAACTTGATCTCGTCGGTGACCACAGTGTCGATCTCG
>DAONCJ010000720.1:0-2371 GCA_035401985.1 Burkholderiaceae bacterium
GCGCGTGGGCATCATCTACACGATCGGCCCCTATCTGCTGCCGCGGCTGATCCGGCGCACCATCGTCGACGCGCCGCAGATGCCGCTGATCCTGCAGGAGAACTTTACCGTCAAGCTGCTCGAGCAGTTGCGTCAGGGCGACATCGATGTGGCGATCCTCGCCGAGCCGTTTCCCGAGCAGGGCCTGATGAGCCAGGCGGTGTACGACGAGCCCTTCGTGGTCGCCGTGCCGCGCCACCATGCGTGGGCCGGGCGCAGCGCCGTTTCGTCGCGCGAACTGAAGTCCGAAACCATGCTGCTGCTGGGCACCGGCCATTGCTTTCGCGATCACGTGCTCGAGGTCTGCCCCGAGCTTTCCCGCTATTCGCAGGCCAGCGCCGGGATCCAGAAGACCTTCGAAGGCTCGTCGCTCGAGACGATCCGGCACATGGTGGCCTCGGGCATCGGCATCACCGTGCTGCCGGCGATGGCCCGCACCGACCCGGGCGACGATTCGCTGCTGTGCTACGTGCCCTTCGAGGCGCCGGCGCCGATGCGGCGCGTTTCGCTGGCCTGGCGAAAAAGCTTCCCGCGCCTGGAGGCGGTCGCGGCGCTGCGCCAGGCGGTGCTCGATGCCGAACTGCCGGGTGTGACCAAGCTGCCCGAAGAGGCCCGGGTGGCCCACTGACTGCCGCGCACCGCGCGCGTCTGGAAATGCAGGCAGCGCCGACCCACGATACCGAATGACCCCCCGGGCGCCCCGGCGCCCGCCTGGAGAATCCTGATGAGCCATCCCGACTATCCCACCATCGAACAGACCATCGGCCGCACGCCGCTGGTTCGCCTGCAGCGCCTGCCGGGCGAGGACAACGCCAGTCGCGGCAATGTCATTCTGGGCAAGCTCGAAGGCAACAATCCGGCCGGCTCGGTCAAGGACCGCCCGGCCATGGCGATGATCGCGCGCGCCGAGGCCCGTGGCGAGATCCGCCCGGGTGACACGCTGATCGAGGCGACCTCGGGCAACACCGGCATCGCGCTGGCGATGGCGGCTGCCATCAAGGGTTACCGGATGGTGCTGATCATGCCGGACAATCTATCGCTGGAGCGCCGCCAGGCAATGACCGCGTACGGGGCCCGGCTGATCCTGGTCAGCCGCCAGGAAGGCATGGAGGGCGCCCGCGACCTGGCCGACCGGATGCAGTCGCAGGGCGAGGGGCGGGTGCTCGACCAGTTCGCCAACGACGACAACTGGGCCTCGCATTACGAGACCACCGGGCCCGAGCTGTGGGACGACACGCACGGCCGGATCACCCACTTCATCTCGGCGATGGGCACGACCGGCACGATCACCGGCGTGTCGCGCTACCTGAAGGAGCGCAATCCGCAGGTGCGGATCATCGGCGCGCAGCCCGAGGAAGGGTCGTCGATCCCGGGCATTCGCAAATGGGCCGACGCCTACCTGCCGCGCATCTACCAGCATGCGATGGTCGACGAGGTGGCCTATGTGTCCCAGGGCGACGCCGAGACGATGGCCCGGCGGATGGCGGTCGAGGAGGGCATCTTCTGCGGCATCTCGGCCGCGGGCGCCTGCTGCATCGCGCTGCGCCTGGCGCAGACCGTGCGCGACGCGACCATCGTGTTCGTCGTCTGCGATCGCGGCGACCGCTACCTGTCGACCGGGGTATTCCCCGCGTGAGTGCGCCCCCGGGCGCGCGGCCACAGCATCCGGTCAGGGGCATCGCGCTGCTGCTGGTGGCGGTGACCTCGTTCGCCATCATGGAGGCGATCGTCAAGTGGCTGGCGCAGCGCAATCCGGTGCCGATGATCGTGTTCTCGCGCTACTTCTTCAATGCGCTGCTGATGCTGATCATCTACTGGCCGAGCATGGGCACCTCGCTGCTTCGGACCCACCGGCCCGGCATGCAGTGGCTGCGCGGCGCGGTGCTGGGCATCTCGTCGATCCTGTTCTTTGCGGGGCTGTCCTATCTGCCGCTGGCCGAGGCGGCATCGATGACCGCGATCGCGCCGATCCTGGTCACGGTGCTGGCGGTGCGGCTGCTCGGCGAACGGGCGCCGCGCGGCGCCGCCTGGGCGCTGGCCTGCAGCTTCACCGGCGTGCTGCTGATCGTGCGCCCCGGGGGGGCGGTGTTCAGCTGGGCGGCACTGCTGCCGCTGGGCAGCGCGCTGTGCTACACGGTCTACCAGCTGCTGACCCGCAGGTTGTCGACGATCGACAGCGGCACGGTCACGCAGTTCTTCGGCGCGCTGGTGGCCACGCTGCTGCTCGGTCTGATGGTGCCGTTCCACTGGCGAATGCCCGAACACGCCATCGACATGGTGCTGATGGTGGCGATCGGCGCGATCGGCGGCTTCGGCCATCTGATGCTGGTTC
>DAONCJ010000721.1:0-2369 GCA_035401985.1 Burkholderiaceae bacterium
TCATCGCCAACGCCGGATTGTTCGCCTTCCTGATCACCCGCGCCGGCGTGCCCGATGCGATCGGCCACTGGCTCGAACAGGTTCTCAAGACACCGAACATGTTCCTGCTGGGCATCAACGTGGCGCTGTTCCTGATCGGCATGTTCATCGAGACCAGCGCCGCGATCCTGGTGCTGGCCCCGATCCTGGTGCCGGTGGCGGTGCATTTCGGCATCGACCCGATCCACTTCGGCCTGATCATGGTCGTCAATCTGGCGCTGGGCATGATCACCCCGCCGTTTGGCGTGAACCTGTTCGCGGCCTGTACGGTGGCCAAGATATCCCTCGACAGGATCGTCTGGCATCTGATTCCGTTCGTGCTGGTGATCCTGGCCTGCCTGATGGTCATCACCTATGTGCCGGGGCTGTCACTCGGAATCCGCGACCTGGTGTACGGGCGCTGAGGAGTGGGCCCGTCCGCTGGCGCGGCGCCGCATTACGCGACGCAGCGCCCCGGATGGGGACGGCTTCATGGCGGGCTTGCCACTGGCTTGCCACGCAAGCGGCTGAGCAGGGCCACGGTGCCCACCGCCAGGAGGCCAGCGGCCAAGCCGGCCAATGCATTGCCAAGGTTCGACACCACCGGTGCCGCCCAGCCCAGCGGTGCGGCAAAGGCATCCAGGGCGTGACCCACCAGCGGCACGCCATGAACCAGGATGCCGCCACCGACCAGGAACATCGCCGCGGTGCCGACCACCGACAGCGTCTTCATCAACCAGGGAGCTGCCTGCAGGATGGCGTGGCCCAGCCGCACCTTCCAGTGCGCTGTCTGCCGTTCGAGATACAGTCCGGCGTCGTCGAGCTTGACGATGCCGGCCACCAGGCCGTAGACACCGGCAGTGATCAACAGCGAGATGCCGACCAGCACCGCAAGCTGTTGCACGAAACCGGCCTGCGCCACGGTGCCCAGCGTGATGACGATGATTTCCGCCGACAGGATGAAGTCGGTACGGATCGCGCCACGGATCTTGTCCTTCTCGAATGCGACCAGATCCTGCTTCGGGTCGGCCGCGGCGCGCACCAGTTCCTTGCGGTGCGCCGCGTCTTCGTCGGAATGTGCCGCGAGCGCATGCAGCACCTTCTCTGCGCCCTCGTAGCACAGGAACAGGCCACCCACCATGAGCAGTGGCGTGATGGCCCAGGGCGCAACCGCGCTGATCGCCAGTGCAGCCGGCACCAGGATCGCCTTGTTGCGCAAGGACCCCTTGGCCACCGCCCAGACCACGGGCAACTCGCGGTCGGCGCGCACGCCGGTGACCTGCTCGGCGTTGAGCGCCAGGTCGTCGCCCAGCACGCCAGCGGTCTTGCGGGCCGCGATCTGTGTCATGGTCGCCACGTCGTCTGCCGCCGTGATGCCCTGGCGCGCCGCGACCTTGGTCATAAGGGCGACGTCGTCCAGCAGCGTGGCGATGTCGTCGATCAGTGCGAGCAGGCTGCTGGCGGCCATGTTGGGGTGCCTGCGCGGGCCGCTCAGCGCCGCGTCAATGCCACGGCAAGTTCATGCGACAGGCCGGGATGCGGGACCTGCACATACGGCGGGCGCGGCCAGATCCAGTCGCGCTCGGGGAACAGGGCACGCACCGCATTGATGTCGCAGTGGTAGGGCGGCCCCTCGATGCGGCCCTCGGCCGTCGCGGCGGGCCGCACCATCTGCATGAACAGTCCCCACAGCGTGCCGCCAGGACGCAGCCAGCGCTGCAGGTTCTGCGCATAGGTGCTCCAGTGGTCGGGATGCAGCGCGCACAGGCAGGTCTGTTCGTAGATGGCATCGAAACGGGCATCGGGATCGAACTGCAGCACGTCGGCCTGCAGCACCTCGGCGCGCAGGTCTTGCGCGTTCAGCAGCGCGCGGGTGCGTGTGACCGCCGCCTCGGTGTAGTCGAGGCCCGTGACCATGAATCCACGCCGCGCCAGTTCAGCCACTTCCCAGCCGCTGCCGCAGCCCGGCACGGCGATGCGGCAGGGCCTGAGCAGGCCCTGGTCCAGCCAGGCCATCAGCTGGGGACCGGGCGCACCGCGGTCCCAGCCGGTCTGCTGCTTCTCGAAACGTTCCTGCCAGAAGCCCGCCGTGGGTCCGCTCATCGTGGTTGCCGAAGGGTGGGGCGGTACTAGCGCTTGCCGCCGGCGCGGTGTGCCGCGTCGGCCACCGCGAGCGCCGTCATGTTGACGACGCGCCGGACCGTGGCCGACGGGGTGATCACATGTGCCGTTGCCGCTGCGCCGAGCAGGATCGGCCCGACGGTCACGCCATGGCCGCCGGTGATCTTGAGCACGTTGAACAGGATGTTCGCCGCGTCGAGGTTGGGGCAGATCAGGATGTTGGCCTCGCC
>DAONCJ010000722.1:0-2349 GCA_035401985.1 Burkholderiaceae bacterium
CACCAGTTCACCGGCTTCAAGCCCCGGTACACATAACCCTGCTCGAGCAGGCGGCCCAGCACGCGCAGCTCGTCGGCCTCGTTGCGCGGCGCCATCGTGAGGTACGGGTTGTCCCACTCGCCCAGCACGCCCATCCGGATGAAATCCTTCTTCTGGCGGGCGACCTGCTCGGTGGCATAGGCGCGCGAACGGGCCTGGACCAGTTCGGGCGGCTGGTTCTTGCCGTGCTGCTTTTCAATCTGAATTTCGATCGGCATGCCGTGGCAGTCCCAGCCGGGCACGTAGCGCGCGTCGAAGCCCGCCATCTGGCGGCTCTTGACGACCATGTCCTTCAGGATCTTGTTGACCGCATGACCGATGTGCAGATCGCCGTTGGCGTAGGGCGGGCCGTCATGGAGCACCCACAGCGGACGGCCCAGCGAATGCTGGCGGATCCGCCGGTAGACGCCCTTGTCCTGCCACGCGGCCGTCCAGCCGGGCTCGCGCTTGGCGAGGTCGCCGCGCATCGGAAAGGGGGTGTCGGGCAGGTTCAGGGTGTCCCGGTAGGACTTGGTGGCGCTTTTCGCCTTGTCATCGGCCA
The DNA here is from genome assembly GCA_035401985.1 of Burkholderiaceae bacterium. Classification (GTDB taxonomy): domain Bacteria; phylum Pseudomonadota; class Gammaproteobacteria; order Burkholderiales; family Burkholderiaceae_E; genus Quisquiliibacterium. Next base: position 581 of record DAONCJ010000722.1, read on the forward strand.
TGGGTGATTCCTGGTTCAGATTCCGAAGTGGTCACGCGCGGCCCGCGCATCCCGATGGATCTGCTCGACGAGCAGATCGAGGTTCTCGTAGTGGCGTTCCTCGCGCAGGCGCGTCAGGATTTCCACCCGCACCAGCGAGCCGTAGACGCTGGCGTTGAAGTCGAAGACGTGGACCTCGAGCAGCAGTCGGCCGTCGCTTTCGACGGCGGGACGCGAGCCAAGGCTGGCCACGCCGGGCAGGGGCCGCTCGGCCAGTCCGTGTACCTGGACGATGAAGATGCCGGCGATCGCCGGGTTGTCGAACGGAATGCGGATGTTGAGCGTCGGAAAGCCGAGCGTGCGGCCGAGCTTGCGGCCGTGGATGACATGGCCCGAGATGAAGTAGGGGCGACCCAGCAGGCTGCGGGCCAGGTCGAGGTCGCCGGCCGCCAGCGCGCGCCGCACCGCCGAACTGGAGTAGCGCTCGCCATCGTGCGCGACGGTGGGCATGCGCTCGAGGTCGAAACCCTTGCGGGCGGCGTATTCGGTGAGCATGTCGAAGTCGCCGCGGCGTCGGGCCCCGAACCGGAAATCGTCGCCGATCATCAGGTAGCGTGCCTGCAGCCCGTCGAGCAGGATCGTCTCGATGAAGGTTTCCGCCGGCATCGACGCCAGCGAACTGTTGAAGTGCGCGATGCACACCCGATCGACGCCGCAGTCGGCCAGCGCGACGAGCTTGTCGCGCTCCGTGAGGATGCGTGCCGGCACGGCGGCCTTGGCGCCGTCGCCCGCACCATGCACCGCGGCGAAATACTCGCGCGGATGCGGCTCGAAGGTGAGCACGCAGGCAGGCAGTCCGCGCGCGCGGGCAGTGCCGACCAGTCGGGCAAGCACTGCCTGATGGCCGAGATGCACCCCGTCGAAGTTGCCGATCGTGAGAACGCAAGGCTGGCGCTCGTCGATCGGGGGCAGGCGGCGAAAGACTTTCATGGACAAACGCAATCGAAGGGAAAATCGTGCGGGAATCTGGTAAAACTTTGAATTATAAGGCTTTCCGGCGCTCCCTTGGCGCTGCGATGCTAACATCGGGGCATGCAGATGCCCGAACCGGCCACAGTGCCCGCAACCCCTTCCCGCAAGCTGGCGATCCTCGTGTCCGGCAGGGGTTCCAACATGGAGGCCATCGTCCGGGCCATCCAGTCCCAGAATTGGCCGGTCACGGTCGCGGCTGTCATTGCGCACCGTGATGACATCCCCGCGGTCGCCAGCGCCCGTGCGCTCGGTCTGCCGGTGCGCATTGTGCCGCTGACCAGGGGCCTGGACCGTGCCGAGCAGGATGCGCAGCTCAGCGGCTGCCTCCACGAGCTCGCGCCCGACTGGATCGTCCTCGCGGGATACATGCGGATTCTGTCCGAAGGCTTCGTGGCCCGCCACGCGGGCCGGATGGTCAACATCCACCCGTCGCTGCTGCCGGCCTTCAGCGGGCTGGACACGCACCGGCGTGCGCTGGCCGCCGGCGTCAAGGTGCATGGCGCGACGGTCCACCTCGTCACGGCCGAACTGGATGCCGGGCCGATCATTGCCCAGGCAGTGGTGCCAGTGCGGCCGGACGACAGCGAGGCGGCGCTGGCTGAGCGGGTGCTGCAGGCCGAGCATCGCCTGTACCCGCTGGCCCTGCGCGCGCTCATCGAGGGCCAGATCGCACTTGACGGATGCCGGGCGCTATGGCGCGGCGGCCCGCCGGGGGCGCTGGCGGTCGACCCCCTGCTGCTGATGCCGGAGACGGCATG